>NZ_DAMANB010000006.1:0-221908 GCF_032073645.1 Myroides sp. | reverse complement strand
AAACATTATACTTTAAAAATTTAAAAATACTCTAGGTTTATAGGGGTCAAAACATGTAATGGCAACTTTTATCATAATTACTTTTTAGGAAATTTAAATTCCACACTTGTTCCTATATTTTCTTCTGAGTGTACAGCTAATGTACCTTTCATAAACTGTATACGCGATTGTATGTTGTGAAAACCTGCTGACTTCTTTAAGTCTAATTTATTAATATCAAAACCTCTTCCATCATCTTCTACTGTGACAATAATCTCGTGTTCTTCTTCTACCAACTGAATAATAATCTGAGAGGCAGCAGCGTGCTTTATAGCGTTGTTTACTAACTCCTGTATAATGCGATAGACTAACAATTGTTGATCTTGAGATAGAGAATTCGTATAGCTCAAAAATTCGATATGAATATCTAAAGTATCATTAGACATACGTATTCCAAATTCGTCTAAAGCTTCTTTTAAACCATAGTTAACCAATAAATCAGGCATTAAATTATGTGCTACCTTACGAAGTTCTGTGACTGCAGCATCTATCTGATTAATGGATTTATCTAATCCCTGCTTAGCCTGACCTTCTACTTTATCATTTAACTGCGTAAGGTGTAATTTAGTACCTGATAACAGACCACCTAAACCATCATGTAAATCACGAGCCAAACGCCCTCTCTCCTGCTCTTGTCCTTCTAATAGGGCTGTTAAAGTTGATATTTTAGAATTTTGTTTTTCTTGTTCGATAGCTAAATTATGTAACGTATCTCTCTGCTTCATCGTCTTTAGACGTTGTCTATAGGCATATAACAATAAAAACACGACTAAAATAAAGAATATCATAGAAGCAACGTAGAAGGTGTTGAGCTTATCCTTATAAGCTACAATACTCTTATAAGTCAATAAGTCTTTATTCTTCTGTTCTGTTTCTAACTGTGATAAACGTAGTTGCTGAGCATTCTTCTGTGCTTCAAGCTCAGAGAACTTTAATCTGCTACGTTGATTCTCTTCTGTCAATTTTAGATTGCTCAACAGTTGTTCTCTCTGCTGAGCTAAAGCGCTCATCAACTGAATCTTTTGTGTATTTTGATCCGATTGAAACTGAAGTTTGATCAGCTTCTGTTGTTGTCTTTCTTTATCAAACTCAGCTTCTAATTTCTTTACAATTTGTAGTTTATCTTGGTTATAAAGCTTTTTGAATAGGGCTAGATACTCTTGTTGATAGTAAAAAGCTTCTTTATAATTCCCTTGTTCTACATAAATCTCCACTAAGGATTCGTAAATATTCAATTCTATATTGTGATCAACAATACTTGACTTTTGGATAGCTTGTTGTGCTTCTAATAAATATAATATAGCCGCATCACTATCACCATTAGCTAAATGGATAGTAGAAATAATACCATACGAGGAAGCTATATGATCTGCTTGGTCTATTTTCAGAGCAATCTGATTAGCTTTCTTAGCGTATTCTAAAGCTTTCGTACGATAACTATCAGGGAAAGAATATAGGTATAAACTCGCTAAATTATTATTGGCAAAAGATAAATCAGATAAGTTATACATTACGTCTTTATTCTGATTAAAGATGTCTATCGATTGCAAAAAATATCGCTCCGCTAAATCTCTATAATTAATATCTGAAGAATGACTCTCATATAGACGATTATACAGATTCCCCATTTGCATAAAGGTGGTAAACTTTACTTGTGGATCTGACTGTGATAAGGCATATTTGAGTGCCGTTTTAGTATACTTCTCATGTAGTTCCTTCTCTCCTAACTGACCATAAATAACACCTAACTCACTATTAGCAAATGCTTTTCTCTTATTTAATGTTGGCGAACTACTAGCAGCTTCATAAAGCTTAATAGATGATATAATACTGTGTACAGCCTTATCTTGCTTGCCATCTCTACTGTATAACCATCCCTCACAATAAGCAACATAGCCCTTAGTCTCGGTATCGTTTAGCTTTAGGCTATACTGTTTGGCTAATTCAAGGCTTTTTACTGCACCCGAATTATTCTCTCTAATACGCCTATTTACTGCCTCTATACAATATAATATACTTACACTATTATAATCTCCTTTTTTTAAGGCTGTATTGAGGTTCTGGGTGAATACCTGCTCAGCTTTATCATATTGTTTATTCGCATAAAGAGCAGAAATATAAGACACTACCACAGTATTCTGAACTGTTCCAGTACTTACTTCTGCTTTATACTTTTGTTCCCAACTTTCTAAAGATTGAGCAAGCAAAGGCTCTATGGCAGTAGCCAATAACACAAGTGTCAAAAGAGAAACTCTCTTAATGCTCAACTTTAAATGCGATAAGGTATATAAAGATTTCTTCAAAAAATACAAGATATTAGGTATTACGCTCAATACAAATATATTTATTCTGTTTCTTATTGAAATAAATATCTATAAAAGGCTCATATTGTAGTCCTATTTGATATTTAAACTCTAAGTTTTCATCCCATTGCATCGGAGTATCTTCTTCTGGCCAAATCATAGCCCAGCCTCCTGCATATCCATATATTCCCTCATTATGATACATCGGATGACTCTGCATCCATAAGTCTATATAATCGTCATTATAAATAGATTGTAAATCAGATAGATCATCACTATTACAGTCATTATCTATAACCCACTGTTGAACTTCAGCATCTCCAAAATGCATCAAATGCTCGAAGTTTGGGTATACTTGCTGAGTTTTAGTTGTTAGAGCTATGTATTTCTTTAAATCGATTGATTGGATATCAATGGGGTCAAACGAGAATATTTCATCCTTCTCTATTAAAGCCATCCATTGATTTAGGTATTTGATTATAAAGCTGATACTTTCTTCTTCATTGACATAAGCGATTTGCTCATCACCTGCTATTGCTTTTACAAAAAGGTGTGATTCTCTAATCAAAGTCTGCGCTTTCTCTTTTAATTGTTCTAAGTTCATTTATTGTTTTTTAAACTTATATTTTGGCAAAGAAGTCAAACTTTTTCTCTGCTATTAACTTAGGTTCTTGATTTGGATGTTCTTCATATACTTCTATATGGATTACTTTCACATGAGTAGGTATCCTATACTCCTTTTCTTGACTGTAGTTATACCCAGCTATAGAAGCTCCTTCTTTACCAGCTATATGCTTAATATTTACATAGTACTTAAGCGTTATACCATTGCCAAACTGCTCTCCTTGTTCAAAGCGTATCTTAGAAACTTTGCGAATCTGTAATCCTCTAGAATTAATATTCCCTTGTATCCTAAATCGCAACACTTTATCTTCTTTAGAGACTAAAGAAACAGCAGGCACATATCTCTCTGTAACCTCCTGATAAGTGGTATAAATATGTTGTTTACCTGTTTCAGGCACTTCTCTTGTCACTTGTTTAGGTGCAGTATATATCGTTGAGACTTGCAATGTTTGAGCCTTAATCTGACAACCAAATAAGCTAAATATAGATACTAAAATCATAAGGTATTTCATTACTGCATTTTTAAACATATTCACTGGTTAAAAGTAATACTTCTTACCCTATAATAATCTCACTGATAATAGTGGTTTTCTTATTTTACTACTATGTGTATTAAGTAACAAGACCTCTTTATTCGTGATAAAGAGGTCTTATGTATATAAAACGATTAGCTTTAGTCCCTGGAAAAGTTTTATCTGAATCAATTATTCCTTGATAAGCAAACATATCTGTTTTATACTTTTTACCATCTGCAACATTCATTTCAGTTGGTTAGTGACACTAACCAACTGACTATTTTCTTCATTCTTCTAAATACGCTCTACCCGTATAAATATCTATATAATAACTAACTGTTTTATCTTCAAGTTTTACTTGAACTAAACCGTCTGAATAGATGTATTTATAAGCCTTCACACCTATATTTTCCTTCTTTATCTGATTGTAAAGTGTATAATTCTCATCCTTCTCTTTCTGCAAGGCATAAATACCTTTAGCAATATCCAAAGCAAGTATAGAAGTGTACTCAGGCTCTATACTCCATAGCTGTCCTTTTTTATCCCATACCCCATACTTACTATCACTTTCTTTACCTTCTATATTGACAAGATACAATTCATCACTATCGGTATAATACTTTACTGAAGCGACCTTCTGATGAGGTATAACCATTTCTTTAGCAGGCCATACAAGCCTCCCTATTTGATCTGATACCTTAAAACTATCCAAATCAAGTTGTTCTAACACTTGCCCATTTATATCTAAATACAGCCAATCATAAGCCCAAATATCGTGATCATAATTAAAAACACCTATTAAAAAATAAAGAGAATTGTGAATAGAATATACAAGGGTGGCATTCTTTATAAAGGCTACTTGCTCTGTTGTAGCCTTTGTAATTACTTTTGGAAAGGCTTTATCATATTGCGGATATGGGTAGACACTTCCTGTATTTCTATCTTTTAATAACTTAGGAACGATTGGTTCAAAGCGTTCTTGCATCAACTGATCAAGTATAAGGTCTTCATTACCATACTTTATAGTAAGCGTATTAACACCTTTTAAGCCCTGATGTATTGCTTTCTTCTGCTGTATATCATAAATAGAAAAAGAGCCACTAGAACCTTTTATAAATCGCTTATCTGCTAAGGTTATGATGATATCAGACTCTTTTTTCTTTAGGTACTGATTCTTGATTACATAAAGTGTCTCATTCCAATAAATATGCTCACCATCTACTGCTTCAGGATTTAGAGCGTAACTATCTTCTAAATAAGGAACTTCTTTTTGCAGTAAGATCTGTTTGGTTTCAATTACCCCAATCTCTATACTATGATAGGTTTGTTCTTTTTTAATAGCTCCACCTAAGATATTCCACTCCCAATTCCAGATAGGCATTTTTCTCTCGTATTCCCTCTGTTTCTTATAGAATGTCAGCCCATTCACCACTTCTATATCTATCTCACTCTCTCCTACTTCAAGGACTTCTTTTCCATTGGTATCTATAACAACAGAAGCTCCCTTATTATTTATAACCATCGCATAACCTGTCGAAGTATAAGCAGATGCGCTGTTATACTTTATCCCGTTAAAAGGCTTTAAATTATCCTTATTTACATAGATAAAGTCATTCTGTTTAGTTAAAAACGGAATAAGTTGAGAGGGTTCTACTTGAGGCATATTTAAAGAGGATTTGTCTTTTCTCAATTGAGCATAAGTTATGATAGATATCAATATCAGAAGGGTACTTAATACAGCTACTTTCATACTTTTCATTTTTGTATTGGATAAGTAACAATATTAAAGAGATAAGCAAAAGGAGACAATCCCTATTAGTGGGGATGTTTTTCAATTCCTATAGCATAACTATTGTTTTATATTTACTAGAATAGAAGAAGACTTACTTGATTGAATCAAAAAAGGCTACCTTACGGTAACCTTTTTCTTTGTTTGTAGTTTGTAATATGTGTATAAGAATTTTCTTCTTATTTATTTCCTTTAGCGTAGTCAGCTAAGAACTGAGCTAATCCATTATCAGTTAATGGGTGTTTTAAAAGACCTGTGATAGCACTTAAAGGTCCTGTCATTACATCCGCACCTAACTTAGCACAGTTTACGATGTGCATAGTATGGCGTACAGACGCAGCTAAGATTTGTGTTTCAAATCCGTAGTTATCATAGATAAGACGGATATCTTCGATTAATGTTAGACCATCAGTAGAGATATCATCTAATCTTCCAATGAATGGAGATACATAAGTAGCACCTGCTTTAGCCGCTAATAAAGCTTGCCCTGCAGAGAATACTAATGTTACATTAGTTTTGATTCCTTTAGAAGAAAAGTACTTACATGCTTTTACTCCTTCTTTAGTCATTGGTAATTTTACTACGATCTGAGGATTAAGTGCAGCTAGTTGCTCACCTTCTTTAATCATCCCTTCGTAATCTACAGAAATAACCTCTGCACTTACATCACCTTCTACTATCTCACAGATAGCTTTGTAGTGATTTAAAATGTTTTCAGCTCCTGTGATTCCTTCTTTAGCCATTAAAGAAGGGTTAGTGGTAACACCATCTAATACCCCCAGTGCCTCAGCTTCTCTAATTTGATCCAAATTAGCTGTGTCAATAAAAAACTTCATAATCTATATTATTATATTATGTTATGTTGTAACCCAAAAGTACGATATATATTCATCACTAGAGCGATTCTTAGAGAGTTTTTCTAACAATACTTACACCCTTAATCCCTATTCACTGAGTCCCAAATAGTAATGATTTTCCCTTTATTAGCCTTTAATCTTGTAGTGATTCATCAGCATCTTCTCATACACCTTCCCTGGTAGTATTTTTTTGAGGATTAATGAGAACTTCTGCAAAGGCTCCCCTACTTTATACCTCACTTTTGGCTTAGGTGTATTGATCACTTTATGAATAGCTTTAGCCATCTCTATTGGATCTCCACCACTGTCTACATGCTCATCCATCATATCTAATGACATTTGGTAAACTTCTTTATAAGCCGAATTGTCTAATACAGGAGCATGATAGCGCCCTGCCGCAATATTGGTTGCAAAATCACCAGGTGCTACATTAGTCACTTCTACATTAAATGGCTTTAACTCCATTCGCATAGCTTCTGTAATTAACTCAAGAGCACCTTTAGAAGAAGAATAGATCCCTCTAAAGGGCAATCCCATATATCCTGCTATCGAAGTAACATTAATGATTAAACCTTCTTTTCTAGCACGCATATGAGGCAATACAGCTTTCATGACTTCAATTGGGCCAAATACATTCGTTTGGAAGTTATTTAAGATTTGATCAGCAGGGATTTCTTCAATTGGTCCTGTGATTCCTACACCAGCATTATTGATTAATACATCTATTTTTCCTTCTATCGCAATGACTTCTTCTATAGCAGATTGAATACTAGCCGTATCGCGTACATCTAAGCGTACTAAAGGAATTGTTGAATCTACTACTCTCTCAGGATTTCTACTTGTTCCATATACTTTACACCCATGTTGTGTCAAATATTCTCCTACACTCCTACCTATACCAGAAGATCCTCCTGTAATAAAAACGATTTTACTCATTGTATTTCTTGATTTAGAACAAAGATAAAAATATTCAATGAAGAATGCTTACTGTCGCTTTGTTGTTTTCTTTTTCTATTCCCCCAGAACCACCACACCTCCTGCTTCCTGTTCCCGGTTTCCTGTTCCCTGTTCCCTGTTCCCTGTTCCCTGTTCCCTGTTCCCCGTTTCCTATTCCCCGTTTCCTATTCCCCGTTCCCCGTTCCCCGTTCCCCGTTCCCCGTTCCCCGTTCCCCGTTCCCCGTTCCCCGTTCCCTGTTCCCTGTTCCCTATAAACCGTCAACCAAGCAAAACATGCTAATTCTTCTTATCTTTACCCCAAACACTTTAAGACTCACTCATGAATAAAATTATATTAGCTGCTAGTCTATTAGCACTTAGTATGTCAATGACTAGCTGTAAAACAACTAATTCTATTTCAAACAACCAAACAGTTTCTTCTACTTATTGGCAAGAAATATCTGCTGACTCTATGGCTGTAAACCTAAAAGTATTAGCCTCAGAAGAATTTGAAGGAAGAAGAACAGGAGAACCTGGACAAAAAAAAGCGACTGAATATATTACCAACTTCTATAAAAAGAGAAGTATAGCGTATCCTAAACAAGCAGATGGTTACCTACAGCCTGTTCCTAGTGCTTTTATGAGAAATAGCATGATGAGATTAAAGGATAGCGAGAATATTATGGCTTTTATAGAAGGAAGTGAAAAACCTGAAGAAGTACTAGTCATCTCAGCTCACTTTGACCATATGGGAATATTGCTTGACAAAATCTACTATGGTGCTGATGACAATGGCTCTGGCACAGTAGCTGTAATGGAGTTAGCTCGTGTATTTAAAGACCTTGAAAGCAAAGGAATAAAACCTAAAAGATCCATTCTATTCTTACATGTAACAGGAGAAGAATTTGGACTATTTGGATCTGAGTACTATGTTCAAAACCCTATTATACCATTAGAAAATATCGTAGCGAATATTAATATTGATATGATCGGGCGTACAAGTGATAAATATAAGAAAGATGGGGACTATATTTATGTAGTAGGCGCTGATAGATTGAGTAAAGAATTACATCAAATGTCTGAACAATCAAATGCAAACTCAGTCAATATCGATCTTGATTATACTTATAATGATGTCAATCATCCTGAACAGATTTACTATCGTTCTGACCATTACAGTTTCGCAAAGCACAATATCCCTGCTATGTTCTACTTTAATGGAACACATGCTGACTATCATCAACCTACGGATACCTATGACAAAATAGAGTTTGAATTAATGAAAAAGCGTACACAATTAGCTTTTGCTACAGCGTGGACTATTCTAAATGCAGAGCACAAACCTCGTTTAGACTAAATATAACGCTAAATCTCTTTTAGATATGAAAATGATTTGGATCAAAACTATAGATATAAGTTTATTTCTATTGTGCACCATTAATCTGATTCTATGGATCATGCGTGGCTTATACGTTATCGGAACGAATACTTCTGAGACCTTTCAATGGATCTATGAAGAAGCATATACCCCGATGCTATATGCCTTATTTATCCTACCTGTCTTAGTAGTAGCAACCATGATTAATAGAAAGTTCTCAATACAATCCTTTACCTTCCTATCCTTAAAATGTTTAGTGATTAACTTCTTTCTAATCTTTGTGTTAAGGTAAAATGTCTGCCAATGAAGGCAGATTTCACCAGATATGAGAAATCTCCTATCTCTAGAAGTATAAATGAAAAAGCCCACTCGATGAGTGGGCTTTGCTATTATCTATTTTATCACTCCTTTATTAAGTAATAATTCTATCATCTTCTCTGTATCTTCCTTGCTAAACTTCTCTGTTTTTGACTTAAAACCAACTTGCTTAATCTTCCAATCTTTCATTGCTTGATACACAAAATCAACATTAGTTGTTTTTAAGTCTGCATAAATCTTCAATACAGTATTAAACAACTCTATTTTATCAGTCTCCTTATTAATGAAAGGCAAACTATAGATCTGTAACAAGTTATTTATAGCCATAACGAAGTTTTTATTCTCTTTCTTAGAGACAACATCTAATATCTCCTTTTCTTTCTGATAAAGCTTTTTTATTCATACTAAATTTGGTAAGTAACTGTAAATATACCACCTCCCCCTTGACCATACAAGAGGAAAACCATAAAGGCTACGAATAATTAAGTAAAACAGAAAAAACCACACAAAACGAATTGCAATTCGCCTACAGCGTGAATGCCCACCCCAATATCAGGTAATTTACAGACACAACGTATTACCAATTGTGCGTCGTAGGGGCGAATTGCAATTCGCCCACACAACGAATACCTGCACCACAAATACCCACACAACGAATGCCCACATCGTGAATTGTTTGTCCCAAACATTATATGGTATATTGTTTACCCGATTATAAACGGGCGAATTGCAATTCGCCCCTACCTGTGAAATTTATCATCGTGCCATCGTTCAGGATTGGTAATGATATAATTCGATATATACTGATAACTTCTCTCGTCTCTTATAATATGCTCATAGTAATTTCTCTGCCAGATGGTACGGGCGGTTGGGGGCGTTGGGGCGAATTGCAATTCGCCCACACAAAACGAATTACAATTCGTCGCTGCCTTTATTCTTTTTATTGTGGCTATTTTATAACCTCTGACGATAGCCCCGATCGTTTGAGACGGAGATTTAAATCCTTTATTATCACCTGCCTTTGTTTTATTCTTCGCAATCTCGATTATCGCATGCATATGATTAGGCATAATGATAAACTCATGCAAAATCACATTATCTCTCACATTTGCTGTATTCAGCCATTCATCCCTTGCAATCTCACCTATCTCATTCAATGTTAACACCCCGTCTTTGATAGATCCGAAGATATTCTCCCTATCCTGTACACATAGCGTGATAAAGTATAATCCCTCAGATGCATAATCATACCCTTTTAAGCGTATAGATCCCCTTTGTTGATAGTTCATCATCTTATAGTTATTCATAGCCACATAGTTGTTACCTAAATCACCTAATACATTGATTTTAAATATACCACTTTTCTTACTACCCTCAAAAACAAGAAAAAGCCCATCTTCACAGACGGGCTTTTTCATTAAGCACTTCGAATACCTCAAAGTCAAGAGACTTCATCGAACTAAAAATAAGAGTCTGATCTTAGTATTTAATTACTTAGGATAAGTATTCATTATACATTTTGGCATATTCAACAAATCCTTCTAATTTCTCTTGGTTAACCAATTCATCTAAGATATCTAAGGCCAACCGAATAGGGGCTTTCTCAATACAAAATAGGTTACTATCGCATTCTATTCCAGCATAATTAGAGTCTCTTTTCATACCTATCGCCCAATTCTTTAAGAATAAACCTAATGGTATTTCGACTATTTCATGATTTGCCCATCCTTCTTGTCTACATGCATTTGCATAAGCATTCCCCGACCAAAAGCATAACAGTAAAGCCTCTTCCCCCTCTTCGTCTTCAAAATCATTAGAATATAAGAAAGCAAAACCGCGAGGTTCTTTTAAAGCATAGATTATTTCAGTCTCACAGATTCTCTTTAGAAATCCCTTATACTTTGCTTCTAATGTAGCAGTGTCTTTTAACATGTTTTATTTTTTATAATATCTTACTCTAAAAAGTCATGAACTCTTCTTCTAGTATAGAATAAATATTAAATAACTTCAAATAAAGAAGCTTTAAGATTCCTCTCTTGATTAATACCTCTTTATTTCTCCGTCTATTACTCCATTTTTATAATTTACCTCTCCTTTTAATCTTCCATCCTCATAATATCCTTTCATCGCTCCGTCTAAGACACCATCCTTATAGCTTGTTTCGCCTTGTAATTGTCCGTTTTTATAATACTCCTTACTCACTCCATCCAATTCTCCATTCTTATAACTCGCCTCTACTTTTACTTGACCATGCTCATAGTATCCTTTGATAATACCGTGTTCTACCCCATTCTTATACGTCATTTCTATCTCTAGTTGCCCATCTTCATAATACTTCTTAGTCATTCCCTCCAGCTTCCCATGCTTATACGTCATTTCAATTGCAGCTTGTCCATCCTCAAAATAGCTTCTCTTACTTCCCTCTAGCTTTCCATCCTTATACGTTTTCTCTAGCTCTAGCTTTCCACTTTTATAATATTCCTTAAAACTGCCATCCAATACTCCATTCTTATAGTTTGCCTCAGCTTTTACTTGTCCATCCTCATAATAGCGTTTAGTTATTCCATCTAACTTTCCTTGCGTATAGTTTTCTTCTAAATCTACTTCTCCATTGGCATAATAGCTCTTTGCACTTCCTGTAAATACCTCTTTTGAATTCACTTCATACATCACGCCATTACGCTCTTGAAGATCATTGATATGAACTTCTTTTTTAGCACAGTTTATGAATAAAACTGAAATAAATAAAATACACAAAACTCTTTTCATACTTACTTTCTTAAAAATCACATCGAAGAATCTATTGTTCTCAACAACAAAAATAGCCTTATTCTTATAAATAAATCACAAATTGTCTCAATCTATTTACAACCTTCCTAAACTAAAAAAAGCCCACGAATTAACGTGAGCTTTTATATTTATAAAGAGATATACTATTTCTCGAATTCTTTTAATGTTTTAGTAATAATACTTACACAGTCTAATAACTGCTCTTCGTTCATTACTAATGGCGGAGCGAAACGGATGATGTTACCATGCGTTGGTTTTGCTAATAATCCGTTGTCTCTTAATTTAAGACAGATGTTCCAAGCTGTATCACTTTCTTCAGTATCGTTGATGATAATAGCGTTTAATAAACCTTTACCACGTACTAAAGTACAGATATTACTAGTAGCAATATACTTGTTAAGCTCCGCTCTGAATAATTGTCCAAGTTTCTCAGCGTTATCCGCTAATTTCTCGTCTAATACTACATCTAGAGCAGCCATAGCTACAGCAGCAGCAGTAGGGTTACCTCCAAAAGTAGAACCGTGTTGTCCAGGTTTGATTACATTCATAATCTCATCATTTGCTAACACAGCAGAGATAGGATATGCTCCTCCTGATAATGCTTTACCTAATACGATGATATCAGCTTTGATATTTTCGTGGTCGATAGCTAACATTTTACCTGTACGAGCGATACCTGTTTGTACTTCATCTGCAATGAATAAAGCATTGTGCTCCTCACATAACGCTTTAGCAGCAGTTAAATAACCTGCGTCTGGTACATAAACTCCAGCCTCACCTTGAATAGGCTCAACTAAGAAACCTGCAATAGTTCCTTTGTTAGCTTCTAAAGCTGCTTTTAAAGCTTCTACATCATTATAAGCTACACGGATAAATCCGTCTGTATAAGGTCCGTAGTTTTTACGAGCATCAGGATCGTTAGAGAAAGAAATAATCGTAGTCGTTCTTCCGTGGAAGTTGTTCTCACATACGATGATTTTCGCTTGATTCTCAGCAATACCTTTTACTTCATAAGCCCATTTTCTACAGATTTTTAAAGCAGTCTCTACAGCTTCTGCCCCAGAGTTCATCGGAAGAACTTTATCAAAACCAAAAAGCTTAGTGATTTTCTCTTCGTATAATCCTAATTTATCATTGTAGAATGCTCTAGAAGTCAATGCTAGTGTACCCGCTTGATCAGCGATCGCTTTAACGATAGCTGGGTGGCAGTGTCCTTGGTTTACAGCAGAATATGCTGATAAAAAATCATAATATTTCTTACCTTCTACGTCCCATACATATACTCCTTCTCCTTTAGATAATACTACTGGTAGTGGGTGGTAATTATGTGCTCCGTATTTATTTTCTAGCTCAATAGCATGAGCTGAAGTCATTTTGTTCGACATTATAATTGTTTTTGTATTGTTTTTGTTCTCGCAATTTAAATCTTTTTTAGTGAAATCTAAAATTAATATTTGTTAGAATTAAGTCAAAAACAAGCTTTACTTTTGACTTAATTTAAATTTATCACGTCTACTATTCCCAATTCCTTAATAAAACTCTCATCATGGCTAACAACTACTAAGGTTCCATTAAACTCACTTAAAGCTTTAGTTAAACTCTCAATACTAATAATATCTAAGTTATTCGTAGGTTCATCTAATAGTAACACATCTATCTCTGAAGCTAAAATAGTCAGATAACACAACACGAGCTTCAGTTTCTCTCCTCCACTAAATGTACTTATCTTATTTGTCCATAAGCCTACCCCTATTCCGTACTGAAATAATAGATTGCGAAGATCCGCCAGAGAGTGTTTCCCTTTATTAGCCAGTTCTAACTGATCTATAGGCGTTAAACTATGATCTAGTAAAGAGTAAAATTGATCCAAATAGACCACCTTAGCATCTGCACGGTATAATTCTCCTGTAGTAGGTAGATAAATTCCTTGTAACAATTTAAACAGCGTAGACTTACCAGAACCATTCTTTCCTTTGAGCAAGATTCTATCTCCGCTCATGATTTTAAAGTCAAGATTCGTCTTAAATATTGGAGCAAATGCAGGAGAATAACGATAGTTCATTTCTTTAGCTTCCCATAACAACTTCCCTTTATGCAAAGTAGATTGGGGAAAACGAATAGCAAACAGTTTATCTCGTTCTAATTGGGTTCTTAATTCTAATAATTCAGATTGTATTCCCTCTTTCTTTTGTTGGTGAACATCCTGTAGCTTAGCTACGCTGTTCTCTGTTTTATTGCGCATCGCATTAATAACAATCTTTGGAAGACCTGCTTTTTTCTCTGCTTTTTTGTTCTGAGCCTTATCTTTACTTATTTGCTCTGTACGTTTAATATCCGCTTTTTTAGCATCTTTCATTTCTTTAGACAGATGATCTACTTTACTCTGGATACCTTGTAGACGCAGTTCTTTTTGTTCTTTGTATAGGCTGTAATTCCCTCCATACTTAAACACTCCATTAGGTGTTAGCTCAAAAGTAATAGGCATTAACTCAAGTAATACCCTATCATGGCTGACAATAACGATAGTACCTTTAAACTCTTGTATATACTTATAGAATAATTCCTTGGTTTCTAAGTCTAAGTGATTAGTAGGTTCGTCTAATAACAGTGTGTCTGCCTGACTTAGCATCATCTTCGCAAATAGAACCTTCGTCTGCTGTCCTCCACTCAGACAATCCATCGTAGTATCTGGTGATATCGTCTCTAATCCCCAATACGCTAATACCTTAGCGATCTGTTCTTCTATGTCCCATTGATCATTAAGTACTTCGTAGTCCTGTTCTTCTACAGAACCCGCTAGTATAGCACGGAGTGCCCTAACCTTATCAACTACCCCTACTGCTTCATAAATAGTGTGAGATTCAACTAATTGTTTATTTTGTGGCAAGTAGAATACTGTCCCATTAATATGAATAGCAGGTTCCGCTAACTCTAATTCTCTAGCGATTAGTTTAAGTAATGTTGTTTTGCCAGTACCATTTTGACCGATGATACTAACCTTCTCTCCTGCATTAATAGATAAACTAATATTTGTAAATAAAGGTGTCTTATCTGCGTGATAATAAGATAAATTTGATATAACTATGCTCATAGTCTTTTAAAATTTAACCCAGAATAAGTAATAGACCAATAAACGAAAAGTAAGTATACAAAATAGGTCTGAATTAGCGATACAATCATACTGTAGTATGGTTTTAGAACTAATGAAAGAGCTATGAAGTAGAACTGCTTTATAGTATTTGGCTGAGGCTGATTCTTGGTTTACTGCTGTGAATAATCCATACGTGGCCCGTACACCACTCCTCACGGTCAAAAAATATGTATTTACACGATACTAAGTATTATGACAACACAAGACTGTTGTCAATTTATAAAGATGATAACCACTCGTCGGACTGAAGTTTGTCCTTTTATCTATTGGTTATATATAACCAATCTTTACTTAGTTGTGTACATTTAGACTATTATTCGTTAATACTGATGCAAATGTATATCTACTTTTAGTTTTAAACAATTATTTGAACGATATTTTTATTAAAAAAGGCTGTTTGACTAAAAAGGTCTTATACCTAATTGTATAATAATGTTGTTTTAGAATGATGTAAGTACCTGTACGTAGCTTGCACTTTCTAGGGGATTCCTTACAGTTTTCTAGCACTTTGCTTGCCTAGAAGGTGGTTTTCTCGAAGAAAGGTGCAAGAACCCCTCAAGCAATCCTCTAGCAGGTCAGAACAAAACTGTCTTTTCTTTAATCAAAATCAGATTAAAAGTTTTTTTTATTCTATGTTTACAGTCCTATAATCAAAAAATATGAGTAATAAAGAATTAACAAATAGATATGGATCACTAGCTTCATGGGTGTATCATATCGATAAACCTATTGGAAGATCCTTTGGAGATGTAGAATACTATAGTGAAAGATTAAAAAACACAGAAGGAGTAATCCTAGAACCTGCATCTGGAAATGGAAGAATACTAATCCCTCTATTAGAAAAAGGATTAAAAATAGAAGGGTTTGACGCTTCTGCAGCAATGCTTTCTTACTGTGAGCAAGAATGTAAACAAAGAGGTCTCAATGGTATCTTTAGACAAGAAATGTTTAATACCTTCACCTCTACTACCTCTTATGAAGCAATTATAATCCCTGCAGGGTCATTTCAGCTTATAACGGATACTGATGAAGCTATTGAGGTATTAAGACGCTTTAAATCAGCTCTAAAAGAAGGTGGCCGATTAATAATAGACTTATCTCCTTTATCTGCATTAGCAGAAGCTCCTATGCTAGCTAGACAGTGGAATGTAGATAATGGAATGCTTACACTGACAGAATCTAGAGTAGAAACATCTTATCTTAAGCAGACTACTATATCCCAATTGAGATATGAGCATTGGGATAATGAGAAAGGGTTAGTTAACTCTGAGATAGATCTGTTCTCTCTTCGCTTCTGGGGAGTAAAAGAATTTGAACTAGCCTTAAGATCTGTTGGTTTTACAGAGATTACCATCAGTAGTAATTACAATTATTTAGAAGAAATTTCAGAAGAAACACATACGCTAACTTTCGAAGCGAAATAGGTAAAACAAACAGGGAGGTTATCATCAGGATAAACTTCCTGTTTGTTTATACTAAATGCCGTAGGCAAATAATTCTTAATTTTAAATTCCTAATTCCCAATTAATTTGCGGTCTTTATCGTACATCCCTACCAAAACGCTATTCCCGTCTTCATCTACGCGTAGTCCACCATATTTAGCTTGTTCATACTTCTCTGCATCCCCCTCTTGAAAGAAGAAACTCTCTGCCCCAATATTAAATCTCCAGCCTTCATAGTTAAAGTATTTGATGTAAACTTGATTAGCTTTCTTCTCTCCCATTTCATTGATCATCTTCACCAGACTCCCTACATTATCCTTATCTAAAGACAGTAAGACATATCCACGCTTATTCAATTTGCTCTTTTCTACAGCCTCCTCAATATCGTTCACAGCTCTAGCTGATAGTTCTTCTTCTGTAGTTGTAAGAATCTCATTTTCACTAACAGGTGTTATTGAATCTAGAATACTTTGATCAAAAGTACTTGTTCTAGTTGATATCGCATAGTTAAGACTCATATAATCTCCTTGCATTAAGGATCTAGGATCTACAGGAGCTAATTCTAGCAATACGAATTGCCCCTCTTTTATTGTCTTTTCCTTTTGTAATACTGCTTTTACAAAGAAGATACCAATAAGTACAAATACAACTAGGATAATTATGTTCTTCTTATTTTTCATTTGTCTGTCCCTCACCTTTTTGAATTAAATAATAGATACCTAAGAATAACACTCCTATGCCCATCATAGATAGAGATTTCTCTAATAAAGAGATGCCTAAGTCATAATAAAACATGCCCATTGCCCAAATTAGAGTTGCAATACTTAAAGCAAAACCTACTTTATATTGCCTTTTAAAGCTCCAAAGCATCAATAAAAATGCAATACCAAATGCTGGATAATTAAATGCTACTAGTACATTAAAGATAAGGACTAAGCCATAAGCCATCACTTTAATGCTGACTTGAGTTACTTTCATTTTATTTAGTACTAAATAAACCGTTGCTACTACTAGGGCTAATATGGTAATAACTAAAAAAAGGTGAACTCCTCTATATTCACTAAAATAATAATAACCATACTTCATAGTAGAAGCAATAATCCCCATTACAAGTGTATAGCAAAAAGAAGCAGTAAAAACAGCTAAATATCTATCTCTTATCAGTTTATTTATTGTTCTTAATCCTTGTTCTTGCCAAAATAAATAAACAGTGAACAATAGTACAATAGCTAAATAAATATGATAGAAAGTTTCTATTTCTAATTGAAATAATATTACGTGAATAGAGACTAATACACATAAGCTACTCAAAAATGCTATAATCTGATTATTATAAAGTAGCAATGTGATTCCGCCAGTAATTAACATAATCAGACCTGCTAAATCTGTAGCTTCTGCTAGTCCAAAGACTAAAAAAGCATATCCTATAATAAATAAAGAAACAGCAATACTATCTGTTACAGCGCTGTCTTTACTTCTATTCAATGCAAATGAGCCTACTAAAAACAGTAATCCCATAATACTTAAAAAGGTATTATTAGAAAACAAATCACTCGATATCAAAGCAATAAACCCCATAAATAGTCCTAAACCTATAAGACTTCCTATTACTGATATTACTCTAATTATAATTGACTTAAGCGCTAATTTGCTTTGTGCCACTTGTAGGGCATCTTGCTCTACTTCTACTCCTTTTTGGATTAAAGAAGTAACTATATCTTTAAATTGATTACTGTTCATTGCTCCACACTTTTTTCTGGTTTATAATCAACTTCACAATTCCAAAAGTTCCTCCTATACAGTATAATGCATATAATAATAACGAAGCCTCATTGATATCAGCAATCTTGATAATTAAAGCAAATACAATAGCAAATACAGAAAGTAAAAAATAACTATACAACAATAAATCCTTAGCTTTTCTACTCCATAAGAAGCTTCCAATAAACCAAGCGATAGAAGCTATTACTAGCATATATAACCCTCTTAAATCAGCTTTAATATAGCGGTCTGTACTTACAAAAATAAAAGTAATAATACCACTAGTTGCAACTGAAAAACAGGCTAAAGAAAGTAGTCCCGTATAATATCTATCCAATTTATAATTCGTTTTTTTGGCTAAATATATAGGTGTTAAATATAATACTACATTCAATAGTAAAAGAAATAATCCACTATAGAACAATAGATCATCACTCGTTACTTGTAAGAAATAAAGAATCAAAGCTGTGTTAGCTAGTACAGCATAAAATAACCACTGAGGAGAGAATCTGCTCAATACTGTCCATAGTGTAATAGCTAATACCCACATAAAGAAGAGATCGTAAGCATTAGCTCCTGTCTGATACACTTGACCATATACAGCTAATAACACCCCAACTAATATACTCGCACTTAACAAACTAACCTGTTTTACAACAGCATTCAATTTAGGGTACACAGCTCCTATAACACTGATAGTTAAAAGAGTGAATACAAGTAAAAACTTGATGTTTTTATGTAGGTCTGCCCAATTGTATGCAAAGAAAAATACTATACCTGACAGTAAAAACCCTGCTCCTAAGGCTAGTGTCAAATACTTGACAAACTTCTGCCAATCTGTAATATTAGCATAACTCTTCTGTTCTAACAATTCTCCTAACTGAGAATCAGAGAGTGAGCTATGCTCTTTTAGAAGGTATAAATCTCCCTTATCAATCTTTTCTTTCATGCTTCTTTTTATTTTCTCAAACGTAATACAATTTATTGAAAGTTGTATTACTTCACCTTAGAATACACCCTAGATTGCTCATAGATTAGCTGAAAAAAGGGAGATACTATCACATGGTATTCTAAGTCGCAAACGAAAAAAAGACAGTATCTAACCAATTAGATACTGTCTTTTTTATAATTATTTTTTAGAAATTTATACTGTCTCTAAAATCTGAGCAGCGTGGTCTTTAGTCTTTACTTTACTAATCACATCAGATATAACTCCTTCTTCATTAATCACAAACGTCATTCTATGAATACCGTCATACGTACGTCCCATAAATTTCTTAGGTCCCCATACACCGAAAGCATTTAATACTTCTTTCTCTTCATCAGCCAGTAATGGAAATGGCAAGTTATTCTTTTCAATAAATTTCTGTTGTTTAGCAGCTGAGTCAGCACTAACACCTAGTAATTCAAATCCCTTTGCTTTTAACTCTGCGTAATTGTCACGCAAGTTACAAGCTTCCCAAGTACATCCTGGTGTACTTGCTTTTGGGTAGAAGAATACTACTAATTTCTTTCCTTTATAATCACTTAACTGATGTACTTTTCCTGATTGGTCTAATGCTTTAAACACTGGAGCTTTTTGCCCTACTTCTAATGTCTTCATCTTCTTCCTAATTTAATTGATTACGTAAAAATAGGAGAATTTATAAGAACTATCAAGGCATATCCTATAAACTCTCTCTATCATGTGATTATTCTTTTAATATTATTTTGCCAAATTGATTAATAATTTTGTCCTCTACCATCATCTTCTGAATCACATGTTGAATCACTTGATCCATCTGACTTCCTAATTTAGTAAAATCAAAAACTCTTCCGATAGCTTTAGTTAAATCTTCATGTGGCACACTAAAGTTAGTTTCTAGTAACTCTATTATCGCTACCTCTATCTCCTCAGGACAGATGTCTTCTATATTTCTCTTTTCTATAGTATTTTCTCTATAATGAGTCAACCCTCTTTTATAAAGATCTTCATTCCAATAAAACTCTTGATAAGAGAGCACACTAGTACAATTAGGAATCTCATTAATCAATTCGACTAAATATGCCTGCAACTTCGTACCAGTACGAGAAATATTCCATATAGTCATCATTTTTTTTAACAAGTAGTTCTGACTAATAGGTCCTTCCGTCTGAATAATTTGATACAATTGATTCTGTACTAGATTTCTATTGTTTTGAAGGTATATTGTCTCAGAGTTACCATCCGCTATAGCATTAAAGTTAGCAGATTCATAAGGCCTTTGTCTAGATACAGCCGCCTTATCAGTCACTTCGATTAAATGTTTGCTAATAAAATCACTTGATCCTGTCTCCATCTCCACTTCTTCAGCCTTCTGATAGGTCTCATCTATCTTAGCTTGTAAATCTTGTAGAATTAACTCCTTATTCTTAAACCAATCAATCGTCCATATGCGGTATATATTCCATCCAAGTCCTTTTAATACACCAGGAATTAATAATTCTCTATCATTGGTTGTTTTTGCGTTGTAGTAATTTAATCCATCTACTAGGATTCCCATTACATACTCATTCGGATTATTCTTATCAACGACACCTATATCTAATCGATAACTTGACGTTCCAATATTCGTTTTAACATCAAATCCATTCTCTTTAAGATAAGTAGCAATGGATTGAATCAATTTATCACTTTGTTTAACAGATTCACTCTCAGCAATATTTACATATCCTTTTTCTGCAAAGTCTAAGAAATTCTTCAATCCCTTCACTCCTTCTGCATTAGTACGTCTAAGGTCTATCTGATCCCCTTTAAGCGAAGAGAATATCTTCATCTCATACCTCGCTCTAGTCACAGCTACATTAAGACGTCTCCATCCTCCATCTCTGTTTAACGGTCCGAAATTCATTGATACCTTGCCTTCTTCATCAGGGCCATACCCTATAGAAAACAATATAATATCACGCTCATCTCCTTGTACATTCTCTAAGTTTTTGATAAAAAGCGATTCTGAAGCTCCTAGCATTTTCTCCTCTACAGCAGGGTTCTTGATCAGCATATCTGACAACATATCTTCTATCAAGGTCTGTTGAGTTTGACTAAAAGTCACTACACCTAGAGACTTAGGTTTTATTTGACTATAGTGCTGTTTTATATATTCAACGATAGCTATAGCTTCTTTTTTATTTGTACGAGACTTTCCTTTCTCATACATCCCCCCTTCTATAAATTCAAAAGTTACTTTCTTATCCAAGTCATCCTTAGACGGGAAAGTCAATAACTTATTGTCATAGAAATTAGCATTACTAAACGATATCAAACTCTCGTGCTTACTTCTATAATGTCTTAACAAATACTTAGACGGTAATGACAGAGCCAAACAATCATCTAGAATACTTTCTAAATCTTCTAATTCTAAATTATCTTCATCTACCTTATTAGAAGCAAAGAAACTAGTCGGAGGCATCTGCTTAGGATCTCCTACGATAATAGCCTGCTTAGCTCTAGCTAAGGCACTAATAGCCTCGGCTGTAGGTAACTGAGAAGCCTCATCAAAAATAACCAAGTCGAAATGCTCTGTACTAACATCAAAGTACTGTGCTACCGAAATAGGACTCATCAGCATACACGGCTTTAAGCGAGAAAGTAAATTAGGCATCTGATCGAATAGTTTTCTCAAACTCAACCCTCGTCCTCTACTGCGAATAGCACGTTTTAGCATTCCTAATTCTGAACTCTGAATAGAGTCAAAGAATGATCTCGGAATACGACTACTTAATTTTAATACTAATTGACTCTTATTTAATTCGGTATACTCATTGTGAATATCGTGATACTGTTTGATTAGAGTCTCATATATCTTAGCGTCAAAACCACTAAGTGCAAAAGAGTTACTTACTGTTTTAATAAATAAATTGATGTGCAATATTCGCTCTAGCTCTACTTCTAGATTGTCCTTTTCTATTCTACCTTGTTCTAATAAGTCAATAAACCAATCTAGTTCAAGCTTAGTTCCCTCTTCTCTATAGACATTATAGTTAATCCAATCACTTAACTTATCAAGGTTAGCTAAGATACCGTCAACTTCATCACTTAAAGGTGCTGTCGAAGAGAATGCCTGAACATCGTGGTATTTTACCATAAATGTCTTTAAGAATGTCGTAATCTCGGAGATTCCTCTTCTTACATTTTGGTTTCTATAAAAATCTAATAACCATTTATCTATTCCATAATAACCATGCTGTTGAGCCAGTTTAGAAAGTCCACTTAGGTTCTCTATTTCTGTATAAATAGCTTCAAAGTCTAATCTATCATTAGTATAGTAGATTTTAGACAGTCTATTAATATCCCTGTAATTAGAGTCCTCACAGCTTAGTTTTAACCTCTTGAAGTCATCTAATTGATTAAACAGAAGATTAACATCATGCTCCGATTTAATCTTTGCTTTAGAATATCCATTTAAGAAAGACTTTACTTTTCTCTGCTTAAGCCATTTAGGCAAGAACCAAAGATGTTTAGATTTATTCCACTCTTGTTCTTGAAGTGATAGATCTACTTCAAGTATTTTCTTATTAAATTGTTGAGTAATTGAATCCTCTATGCGTATACACTTCTGATGTAACTCCATCCACTTGTGTAACAGAGAGAATTGATTAGCATCAAAGTATAAGTCAATTAATTCATAAGATAAATTGCTCTTAGCTAATAATTCAAACATCGTCTGTAAACTATTAGCATCAATTCTTTTATCAGACAAAAGTTTAAAGTTAAACTCTGCACTGATTTGCTCATATTCACGAGCTGTATATTTATAATCAGACAGTACAGTCTTAACTGTACTCTGGATATCGTATTTATGTTCTTTTATCGTTAAAGAACGCAAAGGATGTGACAAAGGGCTCTCTATGCGCTGACATATAGAGGCAAATTGTACTATCCAATCCTTCCAACTTGTATAAGTAGACTGTGTAATCTCATTTAAATCAATATCTACAAGTAAATCGCTATTAACAGCCACATGGTTAAGCTCTAAATAGGCTATGGTATCATATAAACTCCATCCAATACTAAAACGTTGATGTAGCTGAGTTATATACTTTCTCAACTCTGCTTTGCGTTGATCTATCCTATTGGAAGCTTCCTTGAAGTCATAGTTACCCTTATATTTTGGCACTTCTAATGTAGCTTCGAACTGCGCTAATACATCAGATTTACGTGTTTTATTAGAATGCAATTCCAAACAGAATGGTCCTAGTCCTATCTTTTCTAATCGATGGTGTACTACATCTAGTGCAGCTTTTTTAGCAGCTACAAATAAGACCTTTTTACCATTTGCTAATGCATCTGCAATGATATTAGTGATCGTCTGAGACTTACCAGTACCTGGAGGCCCGTGTAAAACAAAACTTTTATTAGCATGTGCATTTCTAACTGCTTCTAATTGAGAATTATCAGTAGAGATAGGTAATGTCAATTCTGATGATGTCAATTGCTCTAACTCATCATCATTACTATCGAGTACTTCTATTGATTCTGACAGACTACCATTCAATAAACTATTAACAATAGAGCTCTTTTGAATCTCATCTGCATACTTAGAAATATCTTGCCATAAAATCAATTTATTAAACGAAAAAGTCCCTAAGATAATCTGATCTAATACATCCCAACCTTTTAAATCTATTATCGTCTTTCTAACTAAAGCAAGAACTTTAGGTACATCAACACCTAAATCATCCATCGGCAAATCTTCTAGGGCAGTCATATCAAGTTTAAACTCTTGACGTAAATACTCTAACAACGTGATATTAATCATCGTTTCCTCGTCTCTCCCTCTTAGTACAAACTTAGAGTTAATAGACCTCCTATTAAGCTCCACAGGCACTAATAATATAGGGGCATATCTTACTGTTTTCTCAGATTTGGGTTCATACCACTTAAGCAATCCTATCCCTAGATATAGGGTACTCTTACCATTTTCTTCTTCAGCTAATTTAGAATTTCGATATAGATTAACTAAGATATTATCTAAGTCATACTCATTGTAGTAACTATATAGTCTATTATTCTTAAACTCTGAATTTACTACTTCGAATAGCTCTTCTGATGAATGTAATGGTGGATAATATAGATTGTACTTATTTAATATCTCTTGCTGGCTACTTCCTTGTATAGTATACGCTTTACCTTCCGCTAAAGAATCTTCTAAATCACTTACATTTACATCGATTAACTGTAGAATACTCTTAGTAAATCGAGTATTTAAAAGATTGTTTCTAAGGGATAAATCTAATAGCTTCCTCTCCCAAATACGTTGTTTAGATAAAACAGTTCCTTCTCCTAGTTCTAAATCACTAAAAGCATTAGACTGAGCAAATCGCTTATCTATACTATCTTTTTTTCTACTAATTTCAAAATCGTGGTTCTCAATAAACTCTCCACTACTCTTTCTATATACTGGTAAAGGTAATACATTATTGATGCGAGAAGTCTTAACGTCAATAGACAAGATAAAATCAGAAGCTTGTAACAGCTGAGTTTCTGCAGATGCCATTGCTTCTTTAAGTGTAAAAGTAGCCCCCTTACAGACCATGGTAGATTCTATAACGATAAGTTCACTGATACTCGTTGCTGCACGTTTAGTAATCGCTGTCTGATCATAATTAACCATAGAATCAAATCTATCATCTACTAACCAAACACCAACAAATATGTGCCCTCGTGTCAAAATAAGAATAGGATTTAAGTCTATCGCTTCTAAACATGCTGCAAAGAGCAATGTTATATCCATACAGTTACCAAACTTGGTCTCTATCACTTGATCTAATAATCGAATACGCTGGCCTGTACGCTCATAACTTGGTGGCAATGCACTATATACTAAATCCATACTTTGTATAGATCGGTAAATAGCGGATACCATCTGTAATACGCGTTCACGACTACCTGACTGATATCCTTCGAAGGAAGGAACTAATTTATTCTTCTCTAATATTCTAACAGCATTAGACTTAATAGGGTAAATAGCATCATGATTAGGTAAGATATACGACGCTAATAATTGTGGAAAAAGCTCCACTCCCCCAAAGTAGTCTATAGGTAATACCTCTATTTGGAAGAAAGTCTCTGCTAATACTTCGTCATCTAACTTTAAAGCTATCTGAACCGTATCAATATCTTTCTCTACTACATTACGTATAAAATGTAGATTATATTTAAAATCAAACTTCGTTATGGTATAAGCCGTATTAGACTCTAAGCGTTCAATAGGCACAACATTATCCTCAAAAAAACCTAGTTGCGATGAGATGTGAACTTTAACCCCTTCATAACTTTCTTCTAGATTATCTATTAGGATACGTTGTATAAAGTGATATTTCTGAATACAAAAAGTATAATTGAAGTAACTATACTTCTGTACTGATAATTTTATTGATGTATTTTGTTCCATAGTGTCACAATTATGTCTTCCAAAATAGAGCATTCCTACTCTACTTTTTCACAACAACTGTCAATTTCGTAATTCTTAAGAATTTTCTAAAGTAATATATTTTTACATACTAATTAACAAAATAAATAAAATATACTTTAATCACGAAAAATACAATAAACACCATCCTCAAATAGCGGTAATACTATACATAATACCCTAAAAACTCTTTATATATACCAACAAAAAGACGACTTAGCTAAGAAGCATAAGTCGTCTTTTTTTCAATTTATCACTATTTTTAGTTCGTAAATAACAATTCTCTGTACTTCGTTAATGTCCAAAGCTCATTATCTACCATTAATTCTAATTTATCACTGTGGTAACGGATAATATCAAAATAAGGTTTCACAACATCACAGTATGCATGAGCTTGTTGTTCAACATCCTCTATTAGATTAGCTTTTTTACGCTCATTCGTCATCTCAGTAACCTTAGCATTAATTTGCTCTATATGATGAGATATCTTTTTAATCATTTGTAATTGTTCTGCTGCAATCGTTCCGAAATCTTCAGCACCGAATATTTCTTTAAGACCTTTCACATTATCAATTACTAAGTTTTGATACTTGATAGCCGTTGGGATCACGTGATTTCTTGCAATATCTCCTAATACACGTCCTTCTATCTGAATACGTTTTACATATTCTTCTAGCTCGATCTCATATCTAGCATGCATCTCTATACTAGTCATTACTCCCATCTCTTCAAATATCGAAATCACTTTAGGGTCTTTCTTAATTCTTAAAGCAGAAGGAGTAGTTTTATTATTACTCAATCCTCTTTTGACAGCTTCTTTTTCCCACTCATCACCGTATCCATCACCTTCAAAAAGAATTCTTTCACTATCTTTAATATACTCTCTTAATACATTGAAGATTGCCTCGTCTCTTTTTAATCCGTCTTTTTCTACTAGTGCATCCACTTCATTTTTAAAGTCTCTTAACTGTTTAGCTACTATCGTATTTAATACAGTCATAGGTCCAGCACAGTTAGCTGTAGATCCTACTGCTCTAAATTCCCATTTATTACCTGTAAAAGCGAATGGAGAAGTTCTATTTCTATCTGTATTATCTAATAATACATCTGGAATTTTTCCAACTACATTTAACTTAAGGTCTGTTTTTTCTTCTGGAGAAAGTTTACCATCCGTCACCTCTTTCAATTCATTAAGAACCTTAGTCAATTGTTGTCCAATAAATACAGACATAATTGCCGGTGGTGCTTCATTCGCTCCAAGACGGTGATCATTACTTGCAGAAGCAATAGCTGATCTTAAAAGCTCTTCATTATCGTTTACAGCTTTAATCGTATTGATAAAGAAGGTTAGGAACTGTAAGTTGCTCTTAGGTGTTTTACTAGGACTCAACAAGTTCACACCAGTATCAGTAGCCAATGACCAGTTATTGTGTTTACCAGAACCATTAACTCCTTTAAATGGTTTCTCATGGAATAATACTTTAAAGTGATGCTTCTCAGCTACCTTTTTCATTACATCCATTAATAAAGAGTTGTGATCCACTGCTAAGTTAGCCTCTTCAAATATAGGTGCTAATTCAAACTGATTAGGAGCTACTTCATTATGTCTAGTCTTAACAGGAATACCTAATAAGATACAGTGATTCTCTAAATCATGCATATAATTCAGTACTCTAGTTGGAATAGAACCGAAATAGTGGTCATCTAATTGTTGTCCTTTAGCAGCTGTATGCCCTAATAATGTTCTACCTGTAGTAAGAATATCAGGTCTAGAAGCAGCTAAAGCACTATCTACTAAAAAGTACTCTTGCTCCCACCCTAAAGTAGTCGTTACTTTCTTTACATTTTTATCAAAGAATTTAGCTACTTCAGTTGCAGCATCATCTATTGCATTAAGCGCTTTTAATAAAGGAGTTTTATTATCTAAAGCCTCACCAGTATAAGAGATAAATACAGTAGGAATACATAATGTAGAACCAAAGATAAAGGCAGGAGATGTAGGATCCCAAGCTGTGTACCCTCTTGCTTCAAATGTATTTCTAATTCCTCCGTTAGGAAAACTTGATGCATCTGACTCTTGTTGTACTAATTGACTACCATTAAATTTTTCAACAGGATCACCATCAAAAGACGTCTCAAAGAAAGCATCATGCTTCTCTGCTGTCGTTCCTGTCAGTGGTTGAAACCAGTGCGTATAGTGACTTACTCCTTTCGATAGCGCCCATTCTTTCATTCCCAATGCAATGTACTCAGCTAATCGACGATCTATTTTAATTCCTAGTTGTGCATTCTTAACAGCCTGATAAGCTTCTGGAGTTAAAAATTGTCGCATTGACTTGTCATTAAATACGTGATCACCAAAGATCAATGATTTTCTACCCAGTTCTTCTACCTTTACAGCTTCTCTAGATGCTGCTTTTTCAATTGCTCGAAAACGAAATGTTGACATAATTAATAGTTTTTGAAGGGACACCCCCTGTTTTATGAGTACAAATTTAAATAAAAGTCATTAAAAACAACACACACCCCCTATATTTTTGTAATATTTTTTAAAAAAGTATATTCAAGAGCACTCCCCTCCTTATATTTTTACCTATAGAAACAAAAAAAGGTAGAAACTTAGCGCCTCTACCTTTTAAATATTATTATCTAGTACTTCTTAACTACTTTTACATCTTCTAAGTTATACTTGCGTACAACTTCTTCGTATGATAAACTAGTCTTCTCACTTTCTTTACTATTATCAGACTTAGTACCTATTACAGGTGTACTTCCAGGAATGTATACTATTCTAAAAATCATATTCTTTATAAAGCCTTCATGTTTATCTCCATCTCCATTAAAAAAACCTAGAGGAGCATTAGCTCTTGCAACGATTTCTGTATCATATGGAGAATAATTATAACTATATTCAAGTTCTTTTTCTACTTTATCTACATCTACAAAGTATCTGGTAGGTAAAGGTGAAAAAAGAGGCTTACCATCATTACTAAATCTATCAGCTATAAACACGAACACCAAGTCACCATCTACAAATCCGTTTGGATGTTTAATAAGTTGTCCTTGAATAGTACTAGTCAAGTCTTTTGTAAAACTTAATTTAATTTCTTCTACATAAGGATACATAGTTGGTCCTGGAGGCCCTTGTGGTCCAGTAGACCCTTCACACCCAACTAATAGTGATGTAGCTACAAAGGCAAATAGCATTGCAATTTTTTTCATAATCTCTTTTATTTATTACTTGCAAAATATGCATTTTTTACAACACCCAATAAACTTTATCAAATAATTATACTTATTTATCGTGTAATCTCTTTCGAACTTCTTCTTGAATCCTTTCATATTGCTCTAACAGCTCTTGATCAACCTTTCCTGAATATTTTTTTATCCTTCTCAAGAAGAAACCAAACAATAAACTGTAAACTCCTAATAATATGAATGAGAATGCTGTCCAATATACAATGGTAAATGCACCAAACTCAAGATTCCATAACATACAGAATGAAAATACTAACCCAAGTAAAGCAAAAACAAATAAGCTAGTCCATGATTTTACACCGTAGTTTTTAAGGTCAAAAGCTGTTCCCATTCCTCTAATAGATCTAAACATTAATCCAAAACCAACATAAATAGGAAGAACTACTGCCGATAACGTAGGCGTTCCAATTAAAATAACACCTAATACCACATCTATAATTCCTGAAAAAAGCAACCATCCCCAACCATCAAGTTGATCATGATTAGAAAAAGCAAAGATAATCTCTGAAATACCAGCAATTAAAAACATACAACTAAAGATAATAGTTAGTGAAGCATATGCTGTAATAGGAGTACTAAACATATATATTCCTCCTATTATAAAAAGTATACCAATGATTACAGGTATATACCAGTTCTTAATTCGATCTTTTACAGTTTTTACAAATGAATTAGCCATATCTCTTTTTTTAAAGTTTACATCTAATTTATACATTTTTAACGGCATTCAAAAATTTAAAAGTGTAACTTTGATTTGAATCGTGTAAATATTTAACTAAATAACACTAGTAAAGTCCTTTTCTATGATAAAAAGAATTTATCTCCTTTTACTTTGTTCTACTTCTATCAGTTTTGCACAAAACTTAAAGCCTATAGCTGATAAACAAGAAATATACAATAGCTTACAACTAGCTACTGATATACACAAAGCTTTCCCCACAGATTCACTTTATAATCTTACTGGTTATAAGAATACGTATAGATCACCAGAAATGGGGTTAACCAATATGTGGGCATTATACCACAATGATAAAACAAATACTGTAGAAATAGTTATTAGAGGATCTGTAAACAAGGGAGCCAGTTGGTTAGCTAATTACTATGCAGCTATGATTCCTTCATCAGGAGAAATACAATTAGATAATACTAAAAAAGTTAGTTACAAACTATCTCAAGATGAACGAGCAACTGTTCATGCAGGATGGACTATAGCATCTCTATATTTAATGGAAGATATTAAACCTAAGTTAGATAGTCTAGTCCAGAAAAATCATAAAGATTTTATTATCTCTGGACATAGTCAAGGTGCTGCTATAGCTTATCTAATAACAGCTAATCTAATGAATCAACAACTAGAAGGAAAATTACCTAAAGATTTACAGTTTAAGACTTATGCAATTGCTCCTCCTAAACCTGGAAATCTTTACTTTAGTTATCAATATGAGAAACTAGCTAAAAGTTGGAGTTACTCTGTTATTAATACCCAAGACTGGGTTCCTGAACTTCCACCAACAACACAGACTTTTAGAGACTTTAACGAAATTAGCCCTTTAGCAGATCACGAGGTAAAAAAAGCATTAAAAAAAGTAACTTGGCCTAAGAGAATGGTTGCTACTAGTATTTTTAATGGTATAAAAAAGCCTACCGAAAAAAGTGTCAAGAAATATAACAAATATCTAGGTTCCTTTGTCTTTAACCTAATTCAAAAACAATTACCAGAATTAGTAGAGCCTAAATATGTTCTAAATAGTAACTATGCGAGATGTAGTAACCCAATTATATTAGATGGACTCAAGGATACAGAATATCAAATCAAGTTTCATAAACCTGAAAATATAATGTCACACCACTTACCTCCTGCTTACTTATACTTATTAGATAAAGAATAAAAAAAGAGACTCTTAATAAAGAGTCTCTTTTTGAAATAAAACAATTTTTCAATTGCTATAGTTATAGTTTGGTTAGGGTTCTAAATCAATACTTACTAGTAAAAAGACATAACTATTACTTATTTTGTAAGTGCATTACAATATACATAAGATTTTTATTAGCACAAATACTCCTATCATTAAAATGGATTATTTTTTTATTCTGTTAATTTCCATTATTAAACACAAGCTAATAAATTATTCATTAATAACACACTTAATTTTTAACCTTCAATTAAGTATAAATTATGATATCAAACCTAAATATACTAAACAGAAGATCTCTTATAAAAGCGATATTCTAAAAAATCAGATGACTAGTCCAAAATATGAAAAATATAACAAAAGGACTTTAATCAAAAAAGCCTACACATAGTAATGTGTAGGCCTTTTTTATTTTCTTTTTAGAAATAAGAATTATCCTAAAACTTCTTTTACTTTTTTACCGATCTCAGCAGGAGAATCAACAACATGGATTCCACACTCGCTCATGATACGTTTTTTAGCAGCAGCTGTATCATCAGCTCCACCTACGATAGCACCAGCGTGTCCCATTGTTCTTCCTTTAGGAGCAGTTTCTCCAGCGATGAATCCGATAACTGGTTTTTTATTACCATTTTCTTTAATCCAACGAGCAGCATCAGCTTCTAATTGACCACCAATCTCACCAATCATAATGATTGCTTCAGTTTCTGGATCAGCCATTAATAATTGTACAGCTTCTTTAGTAGTTGTTCCAATGATTGGGTCTCCACCAATTCCGATAGCTGTTGTAATACCTAAACCTTGCTTTACAACTTGATCAGCAGCTTCATAAGTTAAAGTTCCTGATTTAGAAACGATTCCAACTGTTCCTTTTTTGAAAACGAAACCTGGCATAATACCAACTTTAGCTTCACCTGGAGTGATTACTCCTGGACAGTTAGGTCCAACTAATCTACAATCTCTACCTTTGATGTAGTCGTAAGCTTTGATCATTTCAGCTACTGGAATACCTTCTGTAATACAAATAATAACTTTGATACCTGCATCAGCAGCTTCCATTATAGCGTCAGCAGCAAATGCTGGTGGTACGAAAATAATAGATGTATCAGCACCTGCTTTTTCTACAGCTTCTGAAACTGTGTTGAATACTGGACGATCTAAGTGAGTAGTTCCCCCTTTTCCTGGAGTTACACCACCTACTACGTTTGTTCCGTACTCAATCATTTGTGAAGCGTGGAATGTACCTTCACTTCCAGTAAACCCCTGAACGATTATTTTTGAATCTTTATTTACTAAAACACTCATGATCTTGTTTTTATTTATTTAAACTTACTTACACAAAAATAAACAATTCTAATTACTATTAAAACTTTTTACCCCCTTATAAGTAAGATTAATTGATTAATTAATAACATTCTTTGTTTTCAATCTCAAGAAACCTGATTTATGTCAGACACTAATGTCAAATACTATAAATGCTTAGTTTTCTCTACTAATTCTGGTATTCTCTTAATACTAGCTAATTGCTTTAATTTATCTCTTGATTCCTCTGCAGGATACCCAAAATAAACTTTACCTCCAGCTAACGATTTAGATACTCCAGATTGAGCTAAAACAACAGCTTTAGTTCCAATAGTGATACCACTTGTAGTACCTACTTGTCCCCATAGCGTTACTTCATCTTCTATGACCACACAACCAGCTATACCACATTGAGCCGCAATTAAAGAACGTACACCTACCACAGTATCATGTCCGATATGAACTTGATTATCTATTTTAGCTCCCTCTTTAATAGTAGTATCTCCTGTCACACCTCTATCTATAGTACATGCAGCACCGATACCTACGTTATCTTCGATAACTACTCTACCACAAGATACTAATGGATCAAATCCTTCTGGTCTCTTTTTATAGTAGAACGCATCAGCACCTAGTATAGCTCCAGCATGAATAACTACATTATTCCCTATAATAGTTCCATCATATAAAACTACATTAGGGTGAATAACACAATTTTTACCAATCACTACATTATGACCAATGAATACATTAGGTTGAATGATTGTTCCTTCCCCGATAATAGCATCTTTAGCTTGTACCTCAGTTGCTGGTCTAAACGGGTTAAAGAACTTAGATAATTTATTAAAATCTCTAAACGGATCATCAGATATTAATAAAGCCTTACCCTCTGGGCACTCTACATCTTTATTAATTAAAATGATTGTCGCATTAGAGTTTAACGCTTTATCATAATATTTAGGATGATCCACAAAAACGATTTCACCTTCTTGTACAACGTGAATTTCGTTCATTCCATAAACTGGAAAATTAGCATCACCTACAAACTTACATCCAATAATCTCTGCTATAGTCTGTAAATCTTGAACTTTTGCAAAACGCATCTCTCTTCTTCTAAAAAGTGATTACTCCTTGATACGCTCCATATAAGCGCTGTTTGATGTATCAATCTTGATTTTATCACCTTCGTTGATGAATAAAGGTACATTGACAATAGCACCAGTTTCAACAGTAGCAGGTTTTGTAGCATTTGTAGCTGTATTTCCTTTTACTCCTGGCTCAGTATAAGTTACTTCTAGAATTACAGAAGCAGGCATATCTACTGCTAACGGTAATTCAGTCTCTGAATTAATTTGAACCATTACAGTTTCTCCTTCTTTTAATAAGCCTGGAGCATCTAATACGTCTTTTAAAAGCGTAATTTGCTCATAAGTCTCAACATTCATAAAGTGGAACTGATCTCCCTCTGGGTATAAATATTGGAATTTATGTGTTTCTACTCTTACAGTATCGATTTTGTGACCAGCAGAAAAAGTATTCTCTAATACTCTTCCATTAGTAACGCTTCTCATTTTAGTTCTAACAAATGCAGGCCCTTTTCCAGGTTTAACGTGTAAAAACTCAACAATTTTATAAATATCATTGTTGTATTGGATACATAAACCATTTCTAATATCAGCTGTTGTTGCCATTCTTTTATTTTATTTAGTATTACTAATATATTCCTGAATATCCTCTCATAATTCCTCTTGATGAATTACGGATAAACATTAAAACTTCATCTCTTTCTGGAGTTGCTTCCATATCTGCCTCTATAATTTCAAGTGCTTGACTTGTATTATAGTTCTTTTGATATAAAATACGATAGATCTCTTGAATCTCTCTGATTTTTTCTGGAGAATATCCTCTTCTTCTCAATCCTACTGAGTTAATACCAGCATAAGAAATAGGTTCACGTGCTGCCTTAATATAAGGAGGAACGTCTTTACGTACTAATGTACCTCCAGTCACAAATGAATGTGATCCGATAGTACAGAATTGATGTACAGCAACTAATCCTGCTAATACAACATAATCTCCTATAGTAACGTGTCCAGCTAAAGTACTAGAGTTAGAAAAAATACAGTTATTACCAACGATACAATCGTGTGCAATATGACTATACGCCTGAATTAAACAGTTATCACCGATAACAGTTTTATATCTATCTTTTGTTCCTCTATTGATTGTTACACATTCTCTAATAGTTGTATTATCCCCTATCTCTACTGTTGTAACTTCTCCTTCGAATTTTAAATCTTGTGGTTCTGCTGAAATAACTGCTCCAGGAAAAATCTTACAATTCTTTCCGATGCGAGCTCCTTCCATGATAGTAACATTTGATCCTATCCATGTTCCTTCCCCTATTTCAACATTATTATGAATGGTTGTAAAAGGTTCTATGACAACATTTCTAGCTATTTTAGCTCCAGGATGTACATATGCTAAAGGCTGATTCATATTCTTAGTTATTTGTTATTTTTGAAATCTGAGCCATTAATTCAGCCTCAGCTACTAATTTTCCATTGGCATACGCATATCCCTGCATATGACATATCCCTCTTCTTATTGGTGTAATAAGCTCTAATTTAAAAACTAAAGTATCACCAGGGTGTACTTTGTTTTTAAACTTCACATTATCCATTTTCATAAAATAAGTAAGATAGTTTTCTGGATCTGGTACAGTACTCAAGATAAGAATTCCTCCTGATTGAGCCATTGCTTCACAGATAAGAACTCCTGGCATAACTGGTGCACCAGGGAAGTGTCCAACGAAGAATGGTTCATTCATCGTTACATTCTTAAGTCCTACTACGTGCTTATCAGACATCTCTAAAATCTTATCTACTAATAAGAATGGAGGTCTGTGAGGTAATAAAGCCATAATTTTATTTACATCCATTAATGGTTCTGCATGTAAATCATAAGATGGAACTTGGTTACGCTTTTCATTGCGAATAATCTTAGACATTTTCTTAGCAAAATTAGTATTCACTGAATGTCCTGGTTTATTTGCAATAACTTTACCTCTTATTCTTGTTCCTATTAAAGCTAAATCTCCGATCACATCAAGTAATTTGTGACGTGCAGCTTCATTAGGATAATGTAATGTTAAGTTATCTAAAACTCCATTTGGCTTAACAGCAATCTCTTCTTTGCCAAATGCTTTTTTAAGGTGTTCCATTGTTTCTGGAGATATATCCTTATCTACATAAACAATAGCGTTATTTAAATCTCCTCCTTTAATCAATCCATTCGCAAGTAATGCTTCTAGCTCGTGTAAGAAACTAAAAGTACGTGCTTCAGATATCTCTTCTTTAAAGTCAGACATTGATTTCAATGTAGCGTTCTGCGTACCTAATACTTTAGTACCAAAATCAACCATTGCAGTCACTTGGTAACTATCAGAAGGCATAACGATTATTTCACTTCCCGTTTGTTCATCTACAAAAGAAATAACTTCTTTCACGATGTACTCCTCACGTTCAGCGTCTTGTTCTACGATACCTGCTTTTTCAACTGCTTCAACAAAGTATTTAGAAGACCCATCCATAATAGGAGGCTCAGATGCGTTTAACTCAATGATAACATTATCTAAATCACATCCTACAAAAGCTGCTAATACATGCTCTGTTGTTTGTATTTTTACTCCCTTTTTTTCAAGGTTTGTACCACGTTGTGTATTTACAACATAATTAGCATCCGCTTCTATAATTGGATGTCCCTCTAAATCCATACGTACAAAAGTAAAACCATTATTGATTGGAGCAGGTTTTAAAGTCATTGTCACCAATTGACCTGTATGTAAACCTACACCACTAAGTGTTACTTCGCTTTGGATGGTTTTTTGTTTAACCATAATTAAATCTCTTTAAATATTTTGAAAGGCTCTTATTTTATATTCTTTTTAATTGACTCTATGTCACTAACAATCTTAGAAAAGTTTTTAAAGTAACTATATGACTTTAAAAAATCACTATGAGGTAATGCTGGACTACCTTGTACTGCCGCACCATTCTCTAAATTCTTAGTTACTCCTGACTGAGCCTGAATACGAACATTATCACCTATTGTCAAATGTCCTACTATACCTACTTGCCCTCCTATCATACAGTTTTTTCCAATCTTTGTAGATCCCGCCACTCCTGTTTGAGAAGCGATTACTGTATTCTCTCCTATCTCCACATTGTGAGCTATCTGAATTTGATTATCTAACTTTACTCCTTTGCGAATAATTGTAGATCCTAAGGTAGCTCTATCTATAGTAGACGCTGCACCTATTTCTACATTATCCTCAATGATAACATTACCTATCTGAGGAACTTTATTAAATGTCCCATCAGGATTAGGTGCAAAACCAAATCCATCAGATCCAATAATTACTCCTGCATGAAAAGTACAATTAGCTCCTATTACAGATTCTGAGTAAATACGAACTCCTGCAAATAAAACTGTATTATCCCCAATACGTACATTGTCTCCTACGAATGTATTAGGGTATATTTTTACGTTATTTCCTATTTTAACATTTTTACCAATATAGGCAAAACTACCTAAATATAAATCATCTCCGTACTCTACTCCTTCTGATATAACTGAAGGCTGTTCGATTCCAGATTTCATTAATTTCACTTGATTGTAATACTCTAATAATTTAGAGAATGCTTTATACGCATCATCTACTTTAATTAAAGTTGCTGTTATTGGATGCTCTGGTTCGAAAGTTTTATTTACGATAACCACAGAGGCATTTGTTGTATATATATGGTGTACGTATTTAGGATTCGCTAAAAAAGAAATCGAACCTGCTGTTCCTTCCTCTATCTTAGCCAATGTACTTACTTCTATCATAGGATTCCCTACAATTTCTCCTTCTAATACTGACGCTATTTGTTCTGCTGCTATTTTCATCGAGGCAAAAATATAAAATATAATTGAAATTTAACTTTCAAAAACGTTTTTTGGATAACAAACAAAATACTTTGTCACCACTTTCGTCAATGATTTAAGGTTTAGTTCATCTGATACCGATAACACATCTTTTGTTGTCCCATCTTTTTTAAGTATCATAATAGGCTCTTTATCTTTACTATACGCTTGATTCTCCATTTTACCTTTAAATACAAAGTATTTTGAAGCCTCATTAGAAATAGAATATTTCTTAGATACTTTATCAAGCATATTATTTAACTTTAACTTTGTTTCCTCTTTATCTGAGACAAATTCAATGCGTAATAGCTCGCGATTAATAATCATTTTACTCAATTCTGACAAAATAAAATCATTATGGAATTGCCATGATTTAAGAGCTCCTAGAATATCTGAATCGTCTAATAAAGCGAATTTCTCTAACCCTACTTGATCGAAATCTCCTTCTTCTATCTGATTCTTTAGAAAGAATTGTAAAGACTCACTACACCATAACTCTACTCCTTTATGAGTTAATTCTTTTGCTCGTTTTAATACACGCACTAAAATTAATTCTGCACATACACTTGTCTTGTGTAGATATGCTTGCCAATACATTAATCTACGTGCGATCAAAAACATCTCTACAGAGTAAATTCCCTTCTTTTCCACGACTAACTCATCATTCACTACATTCAACATCTGAATTAATCGCTCTGAGTTAATATTACCTTCTGCTACTCCACTATAGAAACTATCTCTCTTTAGATAATCCATACGATCCATGTCTAACTGACCTGAGATCAATTGTAACATAAACTTACGGTGATATTCACCTTTAAATATCTTGATTGCTAAGTCTAACTTCCCTTCAAACTCTTTATTTAAACGATTCATAAACAAGATTGAAATCTCTTCGTGATGAACTCCCTCTACGATACTTTCTTCCATCGCATGAGAGAAAGGTCCATGCCCTATATCATGAAGTAAAATAGCTACATACAAAGCATTTTCTTCTTCTTCAGAAATCTCTACATTCTTAAAGCGCAAAACTTGTACCGCTTTTTGCATTAAATGCATACAGCCTAAAGCATGATGAAAACGAGTGTGATGAGCACCAGGGTATACTAGATAAGACACTCCCATTTGAGAGATTCTTCTCAATCGTTGAAAATAAGGGTGTTCAATTAAGTCATATACCAAAGAATTTGGTATAGAAATGAATCCATAAATAGGATCATTTAGGATTTTAAGTTTATTAATGTTGGCCAATGAGAATCATTTTTATAAACGTATACAAATATAGCATATATATTAAAAAAACCGCACCCCTTTTAGAAAGAAAGATGCGGTTAATCCTAATATTTCTATAATTTTATAAGTCTTAAGCTTCTAAATCTATTTGAAATGAATTTAAGAATGCTATTGACTTTTCTATATCATAATGTAAAATGCGATCAACATCTACAAAAGAAACCTCTTCTCTATAAATTTTCAAGAAAGATTCAATGAACTCACTTGATTTCGCAGGTCTTCTGAACTCTAATGCTTGTGCTGCATTCATCAATTCTATAGCTAGAATGCGCTCTAAATTATCTACTATGCGTAGCGTCTTCGTAGCCCCATTAGCCCCCATACTTACGTGGTCTTCTTGTCCATTACTTGACACGATACTATCCACACTCGCAGGAGTTGCTAATTGTTTGTTCTGACTTACAATACTCGCAGCTGTATATTGAGGAATCATAAACCCTGAGTTTAAACCTGGATTAGAAACCAAGAATGCTGGTAGACCTCTAAGTCCTGATATCAATTGATAAGTTCTACGTTCTGATATACTTCCCAATTCAGCTAAAGCAATTCCTAAGAAATCTAACGCTAATGCCAATGGTTGTCCATGGAAATTACCTCCAGAAACGATAATATCGTCTTTATAAAACACATTTGGGTTATCTGTTACAGAGTTAATCTCTGTTTTAAACACGCGATTCACATAATCGATAGCGTCTTTTGATGCTCCATGTACCTGTGGAATACATCTGAATGAGTATGGATCTTGAACGTGCTCTTTTGGACGACTAATCAATTCAGACCCTTCTAAAACTTCATTAAAGAACTGTGCTGTCTCTATCTGCCCTTTATGAGGTCTTACATAATGAATTAATTCATTAAACGGTTCAATTCTACCATCAAAACCTTCTAAAGAAATAGCCCCTATAACATCAGCTAAATAAGATAATTTCTTTGATTTCAAAAGAATATAGCACCCATAAGCACTCATAAACTGAGTTCCATTCAACAAGGCTAATCCTTCTTTTGATTTTAATTTTATAGGCTGCCAATTGTGATTAGCTAGCACTTTATTGGCCGGTTGTCTAAATCCATCACAGAACACTTCTCCTTCACCGATTAATGGCAATGTCAAGTGTGCTAGTGGAGATAAATCCCCTGAAGCCCCTAAAGACCCTTGGTTATAAACTACAGGAAGAATATCATTATTAAAGAAATCAATTAATCTCTCTACTGTTTCTAACTGAACCCCTGAGTTACCGTAACTAAGAGACTTCACTTTTAACAACAACATAATCTTAACGATCTCTTCAGGAACAATCTCTCCTGTTCCACAAGCGTGAGACATCATTAAGTTTTCTTGCAATTGAGATAAGTTATCACTGTCTATTTTGACGTTACACAATGAACCAAACCCTGTATTAATCCCATAAATAGGATCTGCTTGTTTAGCCATTTTATCGTCTAAATACATACGACAATTCACAATATTCGCTCTTGCCTCTTCAGAAAGCTGTATTTTTTGACCTTGAGTTAAAATCTCATTTAACTTCTCGATTGTAAATACATCTGAAGTAATATAATGTACTAATTCCATATTTGTATATTGGTGGTATATAAAATTTTATCTTGTAAACACTAAATTATTACCCTTAGAATCAGCTTCACTCCATGCATACCCATCTACATTAAACTTTTTTAAACCCTCTATATCATTGACATTATTATCTATGATATAACGCACCATCATTCCTCTTGCTTTTTTAGCATAGAAACTGATTGTCTTCAGTTTTCCCTCTCTCAATTCTTTAAAATCTGGAGTAACAAGAGTTCCTTTAATCGCTTTTTTATCAATAGCACTAAAATATTCATTACTAGCTAAGTTAATTAGTAACTCACCTTGTTTCATTTCTTTATTTAAAGCTTCTGCTAAAATTGGTTTCCAAAACTCATATAAGTTTGCATTTGCTCCTACAGCCATTTTAGTTCCCATTTCTAAGCGATACGGTTCTATTTCATCTAAAGGTTTTAACAAGCCATAAAGACCTGATAATATTCTTAATTTATCTTGTAATATCTCTATTTTCTCTGCTGTTAGACTATAAGGGTCTAAACCAGCGTATACATCTCCATTAAAAGCAAAAACTGCTTGTCTAAAATCTTTTTCCCTTCCAGCTTTCTTCACAAAAGCTCTCTCTTGATTTCTCTTCCAATTTAGTTCTGCTAGATTGTTAGATATCTTCATTAGAGCCTCTAAGTCCATAGGAGTTTTAGATTGTAAAACTTCATTGATTACTTTTGATTCTTTGATGAATGAAGCTTTTGTAGCTTTTTCTACAGGTACCGCTGTTGTATAATCTAAACTCTTAGCAGGTGATATTAAAATTTTCATGATTTCTTTTTTTTAGCATCCCAAATATAGGATAACTATTTAGATTTTCATATTTGCTACCCTTGTGTTTTTAGGTTTTATCCTTGTTTTAACACTTTTTCTGACAGCTTTACCAACTACATAAATCTCAATATCCGTACTAACTATTCTCATTACTAAATAGATAATAACTAAAATGTTTTAAATAAAAATTAAAACTATCACCTAAATCATATTATATTCACTAGCCATTATTAATCGCTCTTGTATAGACTTCTAGCCCCATCCAATATTTATCTCTATAAATAGTATAGTCAATATCAAAGCGATCTGTAAATAAGCCGATTGTTTTAAATACATCTCTAGATGCGCTTCTATAATCTTTTGTTGCAAAGAATAAAGTGCGTTCTCCAGAACCTGTCTCTCTGGCCACACTATGCAAGATTCCTGATTCGAGAATTAGATCTTCTATCTCATCCATTGTCGTGACATCTTGTTTATTTGGTAGCCCATCCTCACGTCCATTATAAGCCATAGAAACCTTCACTACCCAAGGATAAGACATTTTTTGATCCCAGTTTAAAAAACTAGTATTCACTACCACTATTAAGGGCTCATGATCAGTATCACTTTCTAATATAGAATAAGTATCCTCCTCACTATTGCGAATCACACTATCATACTTCTCCACAAATTCCGTTTCCCTATAACTTAAATAATCGCTTAACTTAGACACTGGAATCAACTCTCCTTCAACATCTTCTACCCCTTTTACTTCTAAGTAATCTATCATGGTCATTGTCTTAATCTCACCTAGGTAATTGTCTAAAAACATATAAAGAGCATTCCCTATTTCTTCTTCATTCTCAGGAGTACATTCTTTAATTATAAAACGTAAATGAATATAATCTGGATACTCATCATCGTGAATAGGTACAAATGAAACTGTCTCTTCATCTAGTAAAAAACCATTCATATTTAACCCTATCCCTTTTACACTCGGTTTACAACTGATAAAACGCCATCTTTCATGCTCTGGAGCTGCTTCAATAAAATCATCTACAAAAGGCAATGACTTTAGTCTACCATCAGGAGAAATAATTAGTTCTCCTATCCCCTCTTTTCCCATCCCTGTTAGCATATTAAAGTCTGGATTAATATCCTTTAACTTAGGACTGACAATGTCAATAAAATCTTCAACTACTCGTTCATGATTTTCTATTGTTTTATAGAATTTTGACTCATTAGCAATAAACCAATCCCAAAATTGTTGATATTGTGTCTCTAATTCAACAGTATTTGCCTCCTTAACGCCTTTTCCAAATAATTTATCAAAAAAACCCATAACATTTCTTTTAAACTTGAGTGCTAAAAGTACTCTTTTTTCAATAAATCACAAGAAACTCTTCTACTCTACTTCTATAACTAAAAAAGCTCACAATGTATTGTTCTACACCATGAGCTTTAAAACGAATTTAACTTTTATTATTGGTCACTTAATGCCTTCATAAATACAATTATATCTGAGATTTCACTCTCTGTTAATTCTAAAGGATCCTCTGGTAAGGTTTGGCTTTCTACTTCTAGTCCCATACCTAATCCTCCTCCTTTATTGTAAAAATCCATTACTTCTTCTAAGGTCTCATACACACCATTATGCATATAAGGACCGCTTTCTCCTATATTCCTAACAGTAGGTGTCTTAAACGAATGTTTTAATTGTGGTAGATCTGTATTAAATACATATCTACCTAAATCACCATCTAAGACCTTACCTTGTTTATCTGCTGGTACTCCTAATACTTCTTGTTCCGAATTCACAAAAAACGGAGGAACTGTCCCATTAAACACCGGCATAAAATGACAAGTTGCACATTGTGCTTTACCTACAAATAAATTGAACCCTTTCTTTTCACGAGAAGTTAAAGCTTGTTTATTACCTCTCATATACTGATCAAAACGAGAGTTAAAAACAGAAAGAGAACGAATATAAGAAGCTAACACATTTTCTAATTGCCATACTTCTATTTCCTTTTCCGTTTGGTATACTGTTTTAAACTGTTTTTTGTATTTTTCTTCTTCGTTAAGATGAGCTACTATTTGTTTTAAATCTCCATGCATCTCATCTTTATTTGTGATTACATCAGAAGACTGACTCTCTAAAGTAACACTTCGCATATCCCAAAACTGCCCGTGATAATATGCTGAGTAATTCAGAGAAGGCGTATTGCGCAGAAGTGGTTGACCTTTTAGGTCTAATGCTGTTTTAAAAGGCTCACTAAACGCCTTATCTGGATGATGACAATCAGCACAACTTCTAAAACTATCTTTAGAAAGCTTTTTATCAAAAAACAATTCTTTACCTAGAGCAACCTTTGCTGGCGTTAAATAGTAAGTAGAATCTGGTAAAAAAGCATTTAAATTAATCAAACCCTTATCAAAAAGTGAGTTCACACTACCTTTTACCACTTGATTACCATCCTTAAAAGGAATCTCTAAGTCCCTTTGTATCCCTACAATTCCTTTTGCTATGGGATCTAAATACGAAGTAATAAAATCTAGATAATCAAAACTGTCCTTGTTAGGATTTTTTTGACAGATAGTTATAGCTTTATCTAATAATAATTTCACTTCTGGATAAGAAGCTGTATTCTGCCAATTCTTCGATAACTCCAATACTTGTTTAACTCCTGATAGACTAGCGGCAGCTTCCACAAATAACAATTTACTTGCTGGAGTATCAAAACCTGTAATCCCTAAAGCTGTAATCTGAAACAACTCCATCTTTAATGCCTCTAAAACTACATCTTCCGAAATGGTAATTACTTCAAAATTCTTGCGTATACTCAGTACAAAGTTTTTTAACCTCTTTGTATCAATAAGTAGTTCGCCATAATTTTCTAGTTCATAGACAGGATATAGATATTCTTCTACAACCTGATACCCTTCTGCAGGTACATATTTATTCTCATCTAAATCTAGTTGATCTAGTGCAGGTCCATTAATTGATTTACTTGTATGAGGTAAAAAATAGGCAACTGCCCACTCTATTTTTTTATAAGCCTTTCTACTCTCTACGAACGCATTTCTAACAACAGTACTATCTTTACCTTGTTCTACTGCATCTACTAAATTATTTATTGTCGTTTCTAAACTATCTACTTGAGTCAATAAATAGTTATTATAAGTAATATTTTCATATATTTTGGTTTTGTTGGAACAACTAAATAAACAACAAACCAAAACAATCAAAAAAGTGTATTTAATTGTTTTCATAAAATCTAAAAAAAGACCTCTAGTAGTAAATAAGATACTACTAGAGGTTACAAAACATTAGAACTTAAACTATTTTTCTACGTTGCGAATAATCACTACCTGACCTCCTTCTTTATTCTTGTTCACACCCGCTTTATCTGCATCAACAAATTCATTTTTTTGCCAAGTATGCGAGTGAATATTAACAGAAAAAGTATTTGGAACACCTATCAACTCAGAGATATCTTCCATTGCTCCAAACTCCCAAGAACCAAATTTCTGAAGATTTCCAGATTGATTATAATTCTTTTGCCACTCCGCATCTTCTCTATTGTGCTTCATATTCAACCATGGTTTATAAGAACCATCAGCTATTTTATATTGCCAGATATAAGAATCATGTTTTGCATCGGCATAATAAGAATCTCCATCTTCTTGAATATATACATAATTCTCAGTCACACATAGGTTATCAGGATTGATTAGATTCTTACCAGGATCACTATCTCCCTCTGCAGCAACAGATAATTTACCTGTCATCATACCGTTTTTATCTAATACTAGTTTATATACTCTTCCCCACATCGTAAAACCATTTACAGGATTACCTCCGCTTGCTTGCCCTGTTGCAGTAAAGTAAATTTCATTTCCTTTTCCTGCACCTTTTCTATAATCAACATCTTCTACTCGAGAAAAGCGAATAACTCCTAGCTCCATATTCTTTTGATTAATCTGAGCTCCAGTCATATCTTTAGCGCCTGGTATCTCTACAAACTCTACATCATACTCCATTCCTTTTTTCATATCCATCTCAGTATATCCTCCTGACTTACGTTTTAATGCATATAATTTTCCTCCTTGAAGATCACCTTTATTTCCAACATACATGATTAATTGCCCTGCACTTTGATGATTAGAAGAATACCCTTGATCTTCCCCAATTAAAACAATCGTTTTCCCATTAGAAACATCCAAAGGAAGCGGAACTGCATTCTCCATACTTGCTTTACCCAACGCTGGCAATACTCTATCTCGATTAGATTTAAGATCAGTAGATCCCATAGGATCAATAGCGTGTACCATACTTTCTTCTCCCGACTCTCCAGCTGTCAAGAATACAGGTCCAAAACCATGTATCTTTGGTTTTGCTAAAGTAGCAGAACAAAGCCTTGTAATCCCTCCTATTCCATCTACAATATACTCTCCTTTAACAGGTTTAAATGTTTTATCTAAATAAACACGAGAAACAGATTTCATAATCTCATGATTTGTAATCATCAAATATCCATCTCCTTTAGGATCTTTCATAAAACCAGCCCCATCAGGTTGTCCTCCAAACACGAAATCAGGAGATTCACTTAATTTATCTTCACTCGAAATAAGAGAAAAAATCTCTAATTTTTCAAAACCAGGCATCGCGTAAACAAAAGCTGGTGTTTTTGAATGATTCTTTAAAACAATTTTGTCGCCATTGTTTTCCCCTTCGCCACTACCTGAATTATTATCATCATGGCACCCTACTACAGACGCAGTCATAACTAGACCTAAAATCCAAGTTGGTAATTTGTAGTTAATTTTCATTAGTTTATCATTTTTTGTTGAGGCAAAGCTACCTTCACTAGTTAACCTTAACATTACGCATCAATTACCAAAATGTTAATAATTAATTAAAAAATCAAACAAAAAATAAGCTATGACTAATAATCTGTTTTGTTTATTAACTTTTCACAATGATAGAGCCTAATCCTTTTGGATAAATATAGATTAACAACAAAAAACCCTTCAAGGTATATACCTTGAAGGGTGTGTATTAATTTACATAATTCAACTCCTCTACAAACAAAAAGCACTATCTGCTCCACCAATATGCTCTACCTTATGGTCATAAGTCATGAATCCTAATGCATGTTCTCTATCCCATGAACAATCAAAGAGATATCCTATATGAGGAGGTTCTGTCCATGATTCTGGTATAATATAGATAGTCATCGGTGTAATCAACATTCCGAACTGATTCTTATCTACAATATCAGGCATAAAAGTTTCTTTATCCTCTGCTTCATATCCATACTGCACTTGCCACTTCTCGTATTTAGAAACTAGCTTACTCAATAACTCTTCTAGAATAGTCTGTTCATTCTCTTGAACGTCCTTTACTATTCGATTCATTAATTCTGTTGCTTCCTTCTCATCTACCTCATCTTCTATATAATCTAGTAATACTTCACATCGGATAGCTTCTTCCATCTTAAAAAAGGCTTTCCACAAAGGTAGTTCTAACTCCATCTCTATTTCTACCTCATCCTCTTCAATAGGCTCTGACAACTGTACAGGATTTTCTAAATGTTGATTAAAAAACTCATAGCAAAAAGGAGCTCTTGTAAAGATATACTCTGGCTCTACAGCATAACACAAATTTAAATAATGCAGAGCAGCTTCTTCATTTCCACACTCTAAACAACACTCTCCTTTATAATAATTGCGTACATACTCAGGATTTCTATCTTTATTACTATGCTTATCACCTTCATCAAGCCAAAACATCATCTTCTCAAACTCTCCTAATCTTATATATTCAGTAGTCATACGTCCTATAATGATAGAGGCTTCGTATATGTTATACTTACTTTCATCAGCTAAGCTCCATTGCGCCTCTATAAAAGCAATCAAATCCTCTACAGTATCTGTATTCGTTTTTAAACTATACCTGTCTAGATAACTATATATACGATCTATTACCACTTGTGCCTCTTCCATACTATTTTTATTTTTCAAGGCTAAAATTAGGGAATTTATATTTTATCTAGTGCGTAAAGCATATTGCTGAACACTCAATCTTGATTATAAATTATTTGATTTATATAACTCCCCTCAATACTTAGGTTGCTATTGAAACACAAATAGTACTTTTTACCGTTCTCATAATGCACCTACACTTATTCTCAAAATGTTAGTTCTGAAGTTATCGAACTACGCCCAACCCCAATAACACCAAGGGTTTAACAGCTAAAAAAAGCACTTTGTTCGGGCGTGGTTTGGAAGTTGTTCGGAAAAGTATTGCAAAAAAGGGGGCTTTTCCGAAGAAACACCGATGAATACCGCATAAACACTCGAAAAAAGTGACAAGTGTTTTTTAGTAATTTTAAACCGATAGTGCTAAATGAGAGTTTTTAGCCTTAAAAAATATAGTACTTTTTAAAGCTAAACGAAGAAGCATTTTTGCTTTGATTTATATACTTTCAAGTTAAAAAGTATTCAGACAAGGTTCTGATTTAAAGCAAAATACTCTGCAAATATACAAAAAAACTTTAACTCCTTTTGAGATTACATATCAAATCCCTTCTAGCTAATAAGGAAATGACTTAAAGAGCTTATTTTATTCATAATGAACCAAGGAAAGATGCGTGGGGACAACTAATGATAATCTATTTAGTGTACAGTAAGTCTAAAGTTTTAGCTAAATTAGCTCCCTTATAAACGAAACTCCCTACAACTAAAGGGACTGTACAGACTTTTAAAATAAAAATATGAATACTTCTAATCAGCCTATCAAAATAGGTATTGTAGGTTATGGTAACTTAGGAAAAGGTGTAGAACTTGCTATTCGTCAAAATACTGATTTAGAATTAGTAGCTGTCTTCACTAGAAGAGATCCTCAAAGCATTCCTACTCAGGCTCAAGCAATACACATCGATCAAATCACAGAATATAGAGATATCATCGATGTAATGATTATCTGTGGTGGGTCTTCTACTGATCTACCTGAACAAGTACCTTATATCGCACAGTGGTTTAATACAGTTGATAGCTTTGACACCCATGCTAAGATTCCTGAATTCTTTAATACGGTAAACAAAGCAGCTAAAGATCACAATAAGTTGAGCCTTATCTCTACGGGATGGGATCCAGGACTGTTCTCTATGCTTAGATTATTAGGAGAAAGTATCTTACCTCAAGGAGAAACATATACATTCTGGGGGAAAGGACTAAGCCAAGGACACTCTGATGCGATTAGACGTATCTCTGGGGTTAAAGGTGGTGTACAATATACTATCCCTATAGAAAGTGCTTTAGATAGAGTTCGCCAAGGTGAGAATCCTGTGTTAACTACAGCTGAGAAGCATGAGCGTATCTGTTATGTAGTAGCAGAAGATGGAGCTGATACTTCTATCATAGAACATACTATCAAAACAATGCCTAACTACTTCGCTGATTATAACACTACAGTACACTTTATATCTGAGGAAGAACTTAAAGCAAACCACTCTGCTATGCCTCATGGTGGTAAAGTGTTTAGATCTGGTATCACAGGTACAGACACTAAACAAAATATAGAATTTGGACTAACTCTTGAGAGTAACCCTGAGTTTACTGCTAGTGTATTAGTAGCCTTCTCGCGTGCTGTATATAAATTAGCTCAAAAGGGAGAAACTGGTGCTATGACTGTATATGATATTCCTCTAGGTGCATTATCTCCTAAGTCTGCAGAAGATCTGAGAAGAGAAATACTATAATTCAATTAGGAATTTAGAATTGTTGTCTTTCAGGCATTAGGGGATAATTATGTGATAAGTCTTTGCAAAAAGAACACAACAAATATAAGGTACAGACGGAACATCTTCTGTCTACACACCGTAACCACACTACACATCTACACATATTGTGTATGTATGGTGTGACACGCAAAATATTGACGTCTCTACATTAATACTCTGTGTGTACCTATTACCCGCAGAGCAGGTAATTCCTAATTAAAATAGGGCGTGATATACGTTGATGGAGACGTAAATATTCTGTATAACCCAATACGTTATACCTGCATGTAGGAAAACATCATTTGATGTTTTATGTGGATGTATGTAATACATCCCTACAATTGCGGATAATGATTGTGGTACGGTATGTACATATTGTCCGTAGGGCATCTTTTGCCTACGGCATAGGGTACATATATCGCGTCCACAAACGTTGTGTATGTATTGTGTGGAGACGCAAAATATTGACATCTCTACATTAAACAATGGACTTACTCATACTATGTCCTCCTAAGAAAGTCAGTAAAAGCAGAGTGTGTGAGAAGTATTTCATCTTATGATGACATACTTATGATTACTGTAGGGAGATAAATACGTCTTTAAAACACAGAAAATAGAGAAATTATAAACCGATAATATAAATAGTTGGTATTCTAAAAGATAGAATTATCAACTATTTATATTTATCTATTTAATGATAACAAACCCTAAATCAATATCTCCCTCACGCCATATTAATTTAGAGTTATAGTACACTTCATATTTCAATGTACTATGACCTTTCTTCTTAAACTTCATTTCCAGTTTATCTAAATCCCCATTTGGCAAAGATAAATACACAATATATCTATCAGGTGCAATATAAGAACCTCCTTGTATTTCTAGATAATATTCCGTCTTTCCTTCAATAGATACAGACTTTATTATTTCTGATCCTTTTCTATAAATAATAGATGTGTTTTGACCATTTGTATCTGCTTCATATAATACTATTTTTTGATGAGAAAAGGATCCCTCATACGTAGGGTCTAATAGATTATGTCCTTTAATATCCTTTAACATGATGCTATAATTAGTATCAACAACTGTTGGACTAAATTCATCGTCACTACTACAAGCTATTATAAGTAATAGACTCATAAAAAGTACTATCTTTTTCATCTTAATATATTTAAAATCAGCATAACAATTTTAAAACTTATAATTTAGATAAATATATAGTATTCAAACATTAAAAGACTATTTCTATAACTAGACAAAGTTTGTGGTTACGATGTACAGATGTATGAAATAGTCCCTACGATTATGGAGATGACTTATGACTACTGTGTGGAGACGAAAATGGTATGTATGTATTGTGTGACACGCAAAATATTGCATCTCTACATTGATACTCTGTGTGTGCATATTGCCCGCAAGGCAGATAACTCCTAATTCTTAACTCCTAATTCCTAATTAAAAAAAGAGGCTCTCGCCTCTTTTTTGTTACATTTTTATAATGATAAATTCACTTCTTCTGTTTAGCTGATGATCCGCTTCACTACATGGTACTCCATTAGAACATCTGTTCTGTAGTTGACTTTCTCCATATCCTCTACCTGTCAGACGATTTGGTTCTATACCTTGCGAAATCATCCATTTAATAGTTGCTTTCACACGTCTATCTGATAAGGCTAAATTATAATTGTCATTTCCTCTACTATCTGTATGTGAACGCACATCTATGATCATAGCTGGGTACTCTCTCATTACCTCAACAACTTTCATCAACTCTATCGATGCATCTCTACGGATAAATGATTGATCAAAGTCAAAATAGATAGGTTGTAATTTTAGCTTCTTAAATAAATCATCGTTTATACCTACTGTCTCATATGCCTTATCTAAACCGATATTCACTTCTTTATCACCTGCCACATCAGCTGCAGCAAATACTAACTCTACTGTACTATACTCTGGTGCTTCTGCCTTAATACGATACTTCTCACTACAATCTAATGTCTCAGAACTATACTTACCTTGCTCATCTGTCTGAATGGTTTTAGACTTTTCATATAATCCATCTGATATCACAACAGTTGCATTAGGAATACCTTTCTTTGTTTTAATATCATATACAGTACCTATTATATGCTGTAGACATGCTTTCTGAATAAAAGAATAGATATCATCTCCTCCTAACCCTTCTGGTCGGTTTGAACTCACATATCCTGCATTTGTGTCTCTATTGATATAAATAGAAAAATCATCAAACGGACTATTAATAGGCGCTCCTAAATTAACTACTTCTCCTATCACCCCATTTTTCTCTAACTTAGCCGAAAAGATATCTAATCCTCCTAAACCTGGATGACCATCAGAGGCAAAGAATAAATAATTATCAGAAGAAATAAATGGGAATGTCTCACGCCCTGCTGTATTTACTTTCTTCCCGATATTCTCTACACCTCCATACACATCATTAGGATATAAAGCTACTCTAAAAATATCTGACTGCCCTTCGCTTCCCTCTCTATCAGAAGAGAAATATAACCATTCATTATCTGGTGTCAACGCTGGGTGCGCAGTATTAAAGTTATCTGAGTTGATTGGTAATTCTTTTATATCTCCCCAAGTACCATTAGCTTGTTTAGTAGCACTAAATATCTTTAATAGAGACGAGTTTTTCTTATTGTTTTTACGCTTTCCTTTTAAATTAGAATTATTACGAGTAAAGAACATGGTCTTTCCATCCTTCGTAAATACAGCAGTAGCATCATTAACCTTAGAACTCAACTCAGGAGCGTAAACAACAGGCTCTCCTAACTTACCATCTGCTAAGATCGTACTACTGTATAGTGTAGTAAAACTCTCATTCGTCCACTCGTGTAATTTCTTACTTGATAATTCACTAGAAGGACGTGCAGAAGTAAAAATAAGTTGATCTCCTATCACTGCTGCTCCATAATCAGAATAAGGAGTATTAATAGATGTATGTGTCAATTCATAACGAGCTGTACCTTCCTCTATTGTTTTTAAATAGTCCTTATTCGCTAGGTATAATTTTGCCCTAGAGTCTTCCTTTTCTAATACAACGAACTGCTCCATTACCTTCTTAGAAGCATCATATTGTTCAGCAGCTTTTAAGGTTTGTGCATAGCGATAGTAGTACTCTGAAGGAATCTTCACTGTATCCTTATCATCATACTCTCCATTAAACAGCTCTGTATACCATTTATTAGCATCAAGTAGCTTCCCATTAAAATAATATGAATCAGCTAATTTCATTAATATATCTCCATTAATATATCCTTTTTTAGCCATGCGTTCATAGATTTTTATAGCATCTATATAAGCTAGTTTTTCATACTCTTTATCAGCTTTCTTCTCAGCTACACGCTGAGCTTGTACACTAGTACTTAGCGCAAATAAAGCAATACTTAATAAACCTGTTTTTAGTAATTGTTTTCTCATACGTTAGATTGGGAATGTGGGGTTAATCACCTAATACAAAACTACATTAAGTATTGTCAAAAACACAACAAAACAGAGGTTACGCCTACAATAATACCACATAACAACTACTTTACAACTATTTATATATTAAAAATTATTTTAAAAACAACAAAAATAAACAAACCATAACTATTTAGTATATTTTAATAAAATATAAGCAACCATATACCCCATACTTTCTAATTTCGCCTTATTTACTTGGACTAGGAAGCTTTTGTTTATTCTGGACTATACCCTTCATTATCTAGGCATTTACCTTTGTTGCCAATCAAACAATAGATATAATGCATATACATTTTGTAATTCACGAAGAGTATGAAGGGCCTGGTGCCTTTTTAGATTGGGTAAAAGATCATAATTATAGTGTAAGTATGACTAAACTATATGAAAACAATATTTTGCCTACCTCAGCAGAACACATTGATTTACTAATCGTATTAGGAGGACCTCAAGATCCTATTACGACAACAGATGAATGCCCTTATTTTGATGCACAAAAAGAAAAAGAATTGATACTAAAGTGTATACTTGCTCATAAAGCGGTTATTGGTGTTTGTCTAGGGGCACAACTAATAGGAGAAGCTCTGTGTAACGCTTATAGTCACAGCCCAGAAAAAGAGTTTGGTGTATGGCCTATTCACCTTACTGATGAAGGAAAGACCCATCCAAAGTTTAAACATATAGAAAATGAACTTCCAGTAGGCCACTGGCACAATGATATGCCAGGACTTACACCAGATGCTATAGTACTAGCTACTAGCGAAGGATGTCCTAGACAAATAATAGAATATTCTAATCTAGTGTATGGATTGCAGTGTCATATGGAATTTACACCAGAAGTAATAGAATTAATTATTGCTAATGACCAAGAAAGCTTAGTGAGATATGCTAATCATCGCTTTGTACAGTCTGCTCAACAACTAATGAAATACGACTATACTACAATGAATCAAGCCTTATATACATTCTTAGATAAGTTAGTAGAAGAATATAAACAACTATCTGACGTTAGACCACTTCATCATCTATAAACAAGAAGCCTGTATTTATTAGAACACACTTCTAACTCATACAGGCTTCATATACATAGTAAGAGTCAAGATATTCTATTATCCATCTATACTCATTTCGATACATTCTTTATTAGAAATTTCTATATCTATAATATGATCAGCGATAAGCTCATCCCCTATTGCAATAGACGCTGTAATATGTGCTAAATTATGTAAACAGATTGTAACACTATATACATCTAAGGTATCATACCAATCATCATCTGCTTTTCCGTCTAAGAAAGGAAGGAAAGCGTTATTCTCACTATTATAGAATCCTATTAGCTCTTCACGCAAGTCTGTAAGCCAATATAGATAATCTATCACCTTAGACTGTGCTCTGCTATCAAAAGGAATATGGCTAATAATCAAAAACCGATCAAGTGGACAGTACTTATTAAAAATAACTACTCTCTTCTCTTTTATACCATATTGATTATTAGTCCCCTCTACAAGGGTGATATCTTCTGGAAACAGAAGGTCTATTGTCTTTCTTTCTCTTAACTTTCGAAGATCTTTTACACCAAAAATATCTTTATGAGTCTTTGCTTTCTCTGAAAAAACAAAAAGCTTATCTTGGATTTTATGAGTTTTACTACTTTCTACTTCAAGTAACAATCTATATGCAGTCTCCCAATACTCTAATAATGCATAAATATGACTCTGCAACAATAAATTCTCACTCGTTTGTTCATCTGCTTGCAATGCATACAATAAATCAAATAAATCAGACGCTAAGTCCTTAATGCTATAACTCTCTCTAAACATTTTAGAAAGTTCATTGTACTTTTTTTTATATAAACTTATACTCATCACCTTTTTAATTACGTCTATCCTCTTTTATATATTATATACTTTTATATATGCTCCACAAGAACATTCTCTTAGGACACCTCTTTCACGATTAAGTCACTAAAGTTCTCTATTTGTACTACTTGATAAAACTTAGATACTAAAACTATTCTTATTCATCGTAGAGAATTAAAAACACTATAAACAAGTAATATAGTAGATACTATATACAGTAAATATCTAACTAATAAAGTTAATTATTTTAGTACTCACTAGCTAAAGATAAAGAAAAGAATAATGACTTATATTTGCATTTCACTCTTTTCAATTTATTTAGATGTAAATTAAAGAGATATCTCTATATATTACTATGACACAGACGCTAGATCAAAAGTTTACCAAATACGAGAAATTCGTTATTTTCATATTAGCCATCACACAATTCACTGTTATCTTAGACTTTATGGTTATGGCTCCACTAGGAGATCTCTTACTAAAAAGCTTATCTATGTCTACACAGGATTTTGGGATAGCTGTATCTGCTTATGCATTTAGCGCAGGAGCTGCAGGACTACTCACAGCAGGCTTTGCAGATAAGTTTGATAGAAAGAAACTATTATTGTTCTTCTACATTGGCTTTATCATTGGAACCCTATTCTGTGGTTTAGCAAACTCTTATGAGACACTCGTATTTGCTCGCATCTTTACAGGACTATTTGGAGGAGTAATAGGCTCTATCTCTATGGCTATTATCACGGATATCTTTTCACTAAAACAACGAGGAAGAGTAATGGGGTTTATACAAATGGGATTTGGAGCAAGCCAGGTACTTGGTATTCCTATAGGCTTATATATTGCTAACAAATGGTTTTGGGAAGCTCCTTTCTTTATGATTGTAGGATTGTCAATACTTATCGCTATTGCTATTGGGTTCTATTTAAAACCTGTCAGAGATCACTTAAGTCTACAACCTCAAAAAAAGGTACTTACGCATCTGTGGAATACTGTGAAAAACAAGGATTATAGAATAGGATTTATGTCTATCACCATGCTATCTGTAGGAGGATTTATGATGATGCCATTCGGAACTATCTTTGCTGTGAATAACTTAGGTGTTCATCCAGATCAGTTACCTATCCTATTTATGATATCTGGAGTTACCTCATTAACATTAATGCCTTTTATAGGTCGTTTAAGTGATAGAGTGAGTAAATACAAATTATTTACCATTGCATCTATTTGGTTAATGATAGTTAGTGTGGTCTATACTAATTTTTCTCAAATCCCTTTTGCTCTAGTAGTTGGAACAAATATCTTAATGATGATCGGTATCATGAGTCGTATGGTTCCTTCATCAGCCTTAAACAGTGCTGTGCCTGATACAGCTGACAGAGGAGCTTATATGAGTATTACTTCTTCACTTCAACAGATATCAGGAGGTATTGCTGCTGCTATCGCGGGACTAATTGTCTACCAAGAGCATGATAACAGCCCACTTGTTAATTACAATATCGTAGCTTATGTACTTGTTGTTGTATCTACTATTAGTATTATCTTAATGAGTAGAGTTAATAAGTTAGTACGCAAACGAACTTTATAAAACTAAACAAGGGAAGTAAGTTACTTCCCTTGTTTAGTTTTATACTTCCATACTGCGAGTACGCTCTTCTTGTAACAAGCTTTCTTCTTCCTCTTCATCGGCATCTATTTCAGTAACCAATGTCCATAGCTCAGGTGTTACTTTTAAATACTGTGATAGTAGATTCTCTCTTTCTATTCTTACCATTACTCTTCTCAAACTAGTCAAAAAGCCATTAGTAAAATCATCGAACTTATACTGATCTTCTAAATCCTTTACAATATTGTGATATGCATCTTCTATAGGTTCATAAAGGCGACTACCAAGGCTTCTAAGTTCTAAAACATAATCTTCTACAACTTCATAAGTCCAATCTGGTGGGTAATACTTTCTCTCTCTATTCAGCATATCGGTGTCTAAACTCAATAATACATATCCATTATATGCACTACAGTTAAAAGCAAAAGAACAAAACACTTCTTCTTTTAAAGTAGATTGGCTGATTAGTTCAAGTGATTTTCTTACATAATTATATACAGACTCTTCGAAGTTATACTGTTCTTCGAAAGTTCTCCAATTAGCTATTTCTATCATTCCAATTGTTTTATTTTAATATCTCCATTTACGAACTAGGTCTGCTTCTATCAACTCATCAACTATTTGTTCTGTCCATTGATCAACCTTATCCTGCCCTACTTCTCCAAATAAATCTGCCTGTGCAAAAACCAAACACCCTTTTAAGTAATCATCAAAAAGACTAAACATCTTCGTCAAATAAGGCTGACTATCATGATCAAAATAATAGATTTCTTTAGTCTCTTTATGGAAACAGAACATATTACCATTACCTAGATAATCACTAAAAGTAATTAAGTAAGGTAACACTGATAAGTCCTCTTGTGTGAAGCTAGGACCGTATTCTGGGTGAGGTTCCCATATTTTACCAAGATAATCTATTTCATCAAAGCTGATTAACTGTTCGCCTATATCAGCTACCCCAAACACTTTATAGAATTCCTTTAAAGAATTTGGTAAACTTGTTGCTATTCTTGCTTCTAATAGTTGTATTTCCTCTTCTGATTTAGGGCTTGCTAAATCATTTCCCCAATTATCAGCTAAGGACTCTATAATAAGTCTAGTATTCTCCTCCCATAAAGGATCACCTATTCTAATAAAAGGAATGATGATATCTTCCTTCTTCTCTATACATAATGTTATCATTCGTTCTAAAAAAAAGTGTTGTCAAATAGAGTAATATCCCTTCTTCATCTCTAAACTGTGTAATCCAGCGTCCCCAAGTCTCTTGTCCTATCTCTAATTTATTACCAAAACTATCTGTATACTTCCATTTGTCAAAGATATCTTTCTTTAAACTAGCGCTTTCTCTACCAGACTTATAGTTATAGTCTCCCATTAAATCTTTTCCAATAGAATACTTAATCCCTCTTTTCTTGTCTTCATAAATTTTATTCCCAAACAAATCTGTACCGTACTCAATCCTGTTTCCTTGGTTATCTTTTATCGTCACTTTTCCAAACATATCCACCTCATAAGTTGCTGTATAACGATTAGTATACTTATACTTCTTAACTAAGTCCATTAAGAACAACTGCTGAAACTCGTCATCCTCCAGAATCCCGCTATATTCTAAGTTTAGGTACTCTTTTGAAAATTCTAATTTATTTCTATTATTATCTGAGAAATCTAAACCTCCAAAGAAGGATTTTTCTAACTGAGCATCATATCTATTATGTGAGTAAGTCCAATCTTCTCTATAATTTTTCTCTATTTTTTGAGCTTGTGCTTCTGTAGCTACAAATAACAAACCTGCTATCAACAAACTCCTAAACAATGTCTTTCCTTTCATATTTACCTTTTAGTATTTAAACCCAGATTCCGCATTAGCCAAATACTACAAAGCAATTCTACTTCGTAGCTCTTTCATTAGCTCTAAAACCATACTATAGTATGCTATACTCACTTACTCAGGCCTATTTTTATATAATTACTTTTCGTTTAGATGTCTATCGTAATCTGGATTAAAAAAAGAAGTTTAGAGCATAGATACTTTAAACTTCTTTTTATCTTATTCTTCTACGTCAGAGCGTACATCACATATTTCTTCTACCAATTCTGGGTAAGCCTTTTGTAGCGCTGTTCCTCCTTTTACCTCTCTATTCATCTTCACATCTACATCATCATAGTTCACTACGTCTGGAAAAGACTCATAAATAGCATCTCTTATTTCTTCTGACTCTTCGATACCCGTCATCTCTTCATTAGCTAAGTCTGCTACATACAATAACTCTTCTGCATCACACTCTCCGATATCAAAACTATATTCTCCATTTACAAAGTTCTGAATATCACTACTAATTTCTTCTACAAAATCTTTACCTTTAAGTAATAACCAACATCTGAAATAGATAAATGCATCATCAGAAATCGTATCATCAAAGTCTATCACATCGTCTTCTACCTCAAAATCATTATTCAAGACGATGTACAGCTCTGCTATCTCCGCAGTGTACAATCTATGTAATTGTTGTTGCATTACTTTCTCGAAAACGATTAAATGATCTTTGTCTGTTTTACTTAATAAATCAATCATTTGATCGATGTGTTGATCTTGATCATATTCCTCCCAATCAAAATCTTTTACATCATTAGATTCATCTATAATCTTCCAAAAGAAGTTATCTTGTTCTTGTTGTGTTGCTTTTAGAATACTCATTTCTGTATATTTTTAAGGTTCTTGTTCTCTTTATAAATTTAGATAATATTATCTATTGGATTTTATTTTACTCAATATTTATTTGCCTTCCAGTTTTTATCAAATTTTCTTTTCTCAAAAAAGATATTTCCTATACTTAGTTTTATTTTATCTCTTATGAAATGCCTTCTATATTCTGCTGGTTCAAAATGATAATCATCATACGCTAGACAAAAAGCAATAAGTAATTCTTGATTAACATCATTATTGGCAATCATAAAATAATTATCAGCATAACTAATACTTATTCTTTCCTTATCCCACCAAGCGATTTGTTTCCTGTTTTCAAAAATAGAGCACTTTAGTCCGCGATGAGCATAAATATCATATACCTTATAGTTATAATGACATTGATAGTGAGTTTTCCAATAAGAGAGCATTTCTAACCTCGCTGTATTCCCATGCTGATCTGTTAGAATATATTTTGCAGGCTTAAATAGACCTGTACCTTCTCCTCTTCTAATATTAAAAACAGGAATATCACTACTCGTCGAAAACAAATTAATATCTACAAAATCGCTATCTGCATTCTGCTCTGCGTAAAATCTCTTCTCTTTATTGATAAACCCTTTGTACTTAATCAAATGGTAATCTATCAATTGATCTACTTCTATAACCATTATTCATCTTTGTGTTTGACTCTATAAAACTAAAGATAAAAAGGCTCTCAACACTAGTGTTAAAGAGCCTTTTTATCCTAAAATGCTTTATTTATTTTTATTGTTAGGTTTCCACTGTTTATCAAAACTTCTGTTTTGAAAGATTAAGTTACCTAGATCATAATTAAACACACCTTTATCTTGAGATTTATAAGTATAGTTATCATAAGCTAAACAACAAGCAATCAGCACTTCTGCATTCACATCATCATCCGCTATAATTTGATAATTATCTCCATCAAACCAAGACACTGCCTGCTTATCCCACCATGCTACTTGCTTTCCATTTATAAAAACAGAACACTTGCGCCCTCGATGTGCATAGATATCATATACTTTATGTTGGTAAGTACATTGATAGTGAGTCTTCCAATAGGACTTCATCTCTAATATAGCTTCTCTTCCTTGACTATCAGTTAGTACATAGGTAGGGTACAACAGAAAGAACTTCTTTTTGAACTTAAAGGCTTGTTCATTGGTTGTTTCTGCAAACAAATTCACTTCTGCAAACAACTTAAAAAGCTTTTGCTTTCCATAATACATCTTTTCTCCATCAATAAATATGTCATAATGACTCCCAATAGAGATTTTATGTTGATTAATATCAATAATCATTCAGTAAACAATTTCTAATTCTATTGTAAAAGTAAAAAGAAAAGACGCTCCAAATACTATTGAAACGTCTTTCTTTATATTAAATTAAATAACTATTGCTCTTTGATTGCTAAAATTATTCCATTGCTGTTCTTGACCAATTACTTCTAATACTTCGATTAACTTATAGACTTCCTGATAAGAATTATACAATGCTATAGGAGCAAGACGAATAACATTAGGCTCTCTATAATCAGGAATAATATTATGATGTTTTAAGGCTAAACAAATTCTATAAGCTTCCTCATGGACTAATGCTATATGTCCTCCACGCTTATGGTCTTCTGTTTCATTATTATACGAATATCCATATGGTCTTAATCGAGTATCGATGAGATACATCATATAAGCTGTCAAATTTAATGACTTTGCTCTAATATGCTCCATTCCCGCTTCTTCATATATATTTAATACTCCTTCCAAAGGAGCCATCGAAAAAATATTAGGCGTCCCTGTCTGAAAAGCTGTTATATCAGAAGCTTGTTCGAACTCATGCTTTAGTTGGAATTGTGTTTCGTCTTTATTTCCAAACCAACCTGCAAGTCCCACTGATTTATTAAAATGTTTTTTATTGATATAAAGACCTGCTGTAGAACCAGGACCTGCTGATAGATACTTATAATTGCACCAGATAGCAAAATCTGGATTAATTAAGTCAAAATCATGTGCTAATGCTCCAATAGAGTGACATAAGTCAAAACCAATGTATATACCGCGTTTATGCGCTTCATTCGTTAGGCGTTGCATATCTAGGAGTTGAGCACTTCTGTACAAAACAGAAGGCAATAAAATCACTGCTACATCTGGGGTCATCGCCTCTATCACCGCGTCCTCATCAATGAACACTCCATCTCTACTCTCTACTACTTTTAAAACTTCTTCTACCTTCATCCCCTTTAATGCTATCTGACTATCTACAGCATATCTATCTGTCGGGAAGTTTAAATCATCTACGAGTATCTTATAACGTTCTTTAGTAGGTTTCCAGAATGTCGCTATAACCTGGTGTATATTAAGCGTTGTATTAGCTGTAATCATTACCTCATTCTCCTGTGCATTAATCAAACGACCTACTCTATTTCCTAGATTCTTACCATAGTTAAAGTAATGTCCACTCTCTACATTCCAAATTAGAATACCTTCTCTTTTCCATACCTCCATCACTTGTAACAAAGCTTGCTCTGCATCCTTAGACGCTAACCCTAGAGAATTACCATCCATATAGATCTTATTATCTGCTAAGGGGAAGAATCTTTCTCTAAATCTATATAATACATCTGCCTTATCAAGTGCTTTCGCTTGTTCTATGCCTGGTTTAAAATCTTTATTTGCCATTGATCTGTCGTTTTTTATTAGCTGTAAATAACAACTATAAAAGAAAAAGAGCTTTTCAATCTGTGTCTAATAGCGAAACAAAGAATAACATCTATGTCTATTCCCACAAAAAAAGAGCAATTACTTGCTCTTTATATTTTTTAAAACCTCTCTCTGCTTGTTTAGATAAGCTACTTTCTCGGGTTCTCCTGACAAACTAATCAAAGTAGAAGTCCGTTTTATCATGTTAATGCGATGTTCTTGTGCGTTATTAAATGCAGGATCAAATGATAAAATACTATTTGGACTACTTAGATGTACTACACTTGCTTCTAATCCATCAGATTTTAAATAGTTATGAGAAATATCTAATCCTAAATAAGACAGATAAAGCTCTATCTCTTTATTCTTATACTTCCCTGTACTTCCTATCAAGCTAAGTAGATCTATTACATCATTAAGCTCACTTTGTATTAGCGTTTTATCCTCTTCTGTTAATGTATTGATCTTATAAAAATACAAGATATCGTATACCAACATATTTAATATATCAGGCCCTAAGTACACAGTGAGTTTAAAGTCCTGCAAAGCTTGCCAATATCGTTGTTGAATTCTTTTGATAGCTGAGGTTATCTCAATTTTTTTAAACGCTGTCGGTATTAAAACCCCTTGGTTTAATTCTATTTTCATTAAACGCAACTTCATCAGGTTATCTGAAGCTAAATACAGAAGCTCTGGAAGTTCTTTACACACCATGTGAAGTGTATGTCTACTTTTTTGTTCAAACCCCTCTAAAACGTTTAATTCAGCCTCTATCATCCTGATGTAAACTTGTTCTAAAGTATCCTCCTTTAATACTCTTAAGTTACAAGTAATCTTATCTCCTCCTTCTCTAATAATTAAAGAAGTAAGATTAATGTTCATTGCTTTTGCTATCGTAACTACCTCTGTCAAGGTAAACTCCACTTCTCCTCTGATTCTTCTATAACAAGCCTCCTTACCTAGATGAATTAGCTCAGAGATAAAATCAACTAGCTTTACTCCCTCCGGCAGTTGTTCTGAAATAATATGAATAAAATGTTTTTGATAAGCTGACATAGGTAAAAGAATAATAAGTTTTTCTCATTTAGTTATACTCCTTGGAGTCTAAACCATAGCTTTTTCAATAATTTAAAACCATCTTTTCTCTCTTTTTTCACTTCTTCTACTTGTAGCTCTCCTTTATCATCTAAGTAGAATCTATAACTAAAAGCAAACTGCACTTCTTCTCCTTCATTTTTCAACAGACCAAAGCGCAAATCATTGAAATAGACTTCATCTTTCTTTTCAGAAAAAGTATAATATCCTTCGCTAATCTTTACTAAGCGTACAATTAGTGGGTGACTCTCTAAAGACTTTATAAGAGTGTGGTTTTTAGGAAACTCCTGAAAGGTAATAGGAGACTTATCAAAGAAAGAGTACTCTCCTATTAAAAAAGAATCTTTTGTTTCTACAATAGCATTCCAAAGGATAGTATTCATCACTGTAGGCTTTACAGACATTTCTGTGTACTTAATTCCTTGGCGATCTAATGCGTCAGTAAAACTGTAAAACGCGAATGCCTTTAGCATTAACGTTATAAATAGATAGAATGAGCTTACATAGAATCCCATTCTATTATAAAACATTCTTTTGTCTAAGTTTGACTTCTCCCGCATTGAGCGTATTAAGAAATAGGCAAAAGGTAAAGTATATAATGGATCTATCACAAAGATAGACTTGAATGCAAAAGAATAATCAAGAGGCCAAAACAGTCTAGTCCCCCATGTGGTAAACATATCTAAGAGGGCATGTGTAAAGAATCCCCAAAAGAAAAGCCAAAACCCCTCTTCATAGGTTACTTTATTCTTTTTCTCTATAAAATAGAGTAAATAACCGAACAATATAGCTCCAAAAAAAGCAAATAGAATAGAATGTGTGAACCCACGATGTACTTCTACAGCTGTGATAGGATCAGTAAAAAAACCAGACAAAATATCTAAATCAGGTATAGTACCTGCTATTGCTCCATAAAGAATTGCCCTATTGCCTATCTTACGACCTACAATAGCATTTCCAACCGCACCACCTAGTATGATTTGTGTTAATGAGTCCATGTTTTTTTTTCAAAAATACAAATAAAAAGAAAAGATGCCCTATAAACCTAATCACAGCTTGACATTTTTATAGTCTCTATCCCATATAAATACAAAAAAAGAGAGTATCTAGTAGATACTCTCTTTTATATGTGATATACATTCTAATCTTAAAGTTCTTTAAAGATCGTATGCATTAAACGTTTTTTATCATTGATGCTTTCTTCTAGAGAAATCATTGATTCAGTTCTGTAAACTCCTTCGATATCATCAATCATGTAAATAACTTCTTTTGCATGACGTGTGTTTTTCGCTCTAATTTTGCAGAACACGTTAAACTTACCTGTAGTTACGTGCGCTACAGTTACGAAAGGAATTTCATTAATACGCTCTAATACAAACTTAGTTTGTGACGTGTTATGTAAGAAGATTCCAATATATGCGATGAAAGCATATCCTAATTTTTCATAATCTAATGTTAAAGAAGAACCTTGGATAATTCCTGCATCTTCCATTTTCTTAACACGAACGTGAACAGTACCTGCAGAGATTAATAGTTTTTTTGCTATATCTGTAAAAGGAACTCTCGTATTGTCAATCAACATATCTAGGATTTGGTGATCGATTTCATCTAAACGAAATTTACTCATAAATCAATTATTTATCTTATTATAATCTATAATTCTGTACAATAATACTAAATAAAATTTGGATTTTCTGAAAAAAAAATAAATTTTATTATTTTTTTAATAAATAATTAACCTCTTCAGCCTTTAAATCAATAACCTCAGTTAATCTTTTATCTAGTACTTCATCAATATTTTCAATACTTTCTTTAAAAAAGAGATTTTCTTTTATACGATGATGGACAAATTTACTCTCTTTTTTAATAATATCAACAATTATAGGATAAAGTTTAACATTATCTTCTTCTAATTGCTCTAAATATTGGATTTTTACAATATAATCCTCGTCAGTTTCTTTAAGTTTGACAAATTCAATAGCTATATCATTGAAGTTTTTACTGTTTTCTGGAATACTAAAATAGGAATCTACTGTATTATTCTCATAATTTGAAGAAAATATCTCAGAAACTACCACTAGTAAGCTTCTAAATATAATCTTTCTGCTTTCTTCTCTTATATAATCCTCAGGATAATGTCCTGCTTCAAATAATATGGTTGGTATACCTAGTGATTGACAATAATCTCCAATACAATTTATATTAAACCCATCATCAAACCTTCCTACTTGTCCTGGAATTACCTTTTGAAGTTCTTTGTTCATTGACACGATTAATTTAATTGCTTTTAAGCGATTATCGTTAATCTCTCTTTCCATATTATAAGAAGGAGCTAAAAAAGAAACTGTAGCAGGTTTCCCAGTCTCTCCTACCCCAAATATTGTTCGCTGATCATGTAGGTTAAATGCATAGTCTGGTTTATACTCTTCTAATAAAGTTCTAAGCAATTTACTTTCTGGTTGACTAAGGTCAATAGAGTCTCTATTAAGGTCTACCTGATTTGCATTTACTCGAGTATAATAATGTGCTCCATCAGGGTTCAGAATAGGCACTATATAAAAGGTAAATTTAGCATACCATTCTTTAATGAAACTCTCTTTTTCTTGATGGAGTAAAAGAAGAAAATCTAATACTGCTTTTGTTGTTGTAGATTCATTTCCGTGCATCTGAGACCACATAAAAATACGCGTGCTACCAACACCCCATGTTATCGTTTTTATCGATCTTCCTTCTACTGATTTTCCTTTCTCCTCAACCTTGAAGTTTAGGTTTAAGTCATTTAAAAAATCAACAATCATGTCAGCTGTCACATATCTACCTGACACACATTTATTGGTATAGTTATCTACTAAAAAGTTATAGTTCATCCCTCTATTATTATATGATGTTACAAATGTAAATAACTTATCTTTTACATCTGTAAACAATTTAAAGTAACTCTTTGTTTACAAAAGTAACATACTTAAACTATAACTACCATCAGCAACACTTTAGAAGTTTACAAAATTAAACAATGTCAGCTACTTAATTATTTATCAGTACTTTATATATTATTACTTAAACATAAACTTTAGTGTTGTTTACAATTCTAAATATGTATACATTTGTAATATTATAAACAATATTACATTTGTAAACACTATAACTATTTACTTCTATAAACAAAATGCTATGGATAACTTTGTAAACAGACTTGAATTTATACTTCACAACTATGACTACTCTGCCTCTTCTTTTGCAGACAAAGTTGGTGTTCAAAGGTCAAGTTTATCTCACCTTTTGTCAGGTAGAAATAAACCTAGTTTAGACTTTATTTTAAAAATAAACGAAGCTTTTCCTGAGCTAAGTTTGGAATGGTTAATCAAAGGAACGGGTAACTATTTAGAGAAAGACAATACCACTACTATCACTAAAATTATCCAAACTCCTCCTTCTACTCCAATGACCACTCCTTACTCAACTGATCTTTTTTCGGCTGAAAAAGAAGAAGAATCAGCTCCAAGTTTTGTAGAGAAAAAAGAAGAAATAACAACGGACAAGAACATCTCTATTCACGACCAAAAAGAAGAAAATAGTACTGAAAATATTCTCCCTCATTTTACCTTAGGAACAGATAAAGGAGATATTGAACAAGTCGTTATTTTTTATAAAGACGGAACATTTAGTCAATTCAAACCACGCTAACCTTAACCTATTTCAAGTAATAAAAATTGTAACTTTAGGTATCTAATATTTGATTTATCTTTGAAGGAAAGTTGAGCTAGAAAAAAATGATAAAGAAAATCCTAAGTTATTTTACCCCAGTTATAGAAAAGAGAATTCCCTCAAAAGTTAGTCAACAATTAGAAGTAACTTGGATTGATGGACATCTAGTAGTAGATACTAAACACACCAACTACTCTTACGGTAATCTAGAAAAAGTACTAAAGAACGGTCTAAGCTTTATAGGTTTTGAGAAAATCAAAAAAATGAACAAGGTGCTTATCCTTGGTCTTGGAGCAGGTGGAGTTCTAAAGACATTAAGAGATGAAGTAAAATACCAGAGTGCTATTGATAGTGTTGAGCTAGATGAAGCTATTCTATTTATTGGTAAAAAGTACTTTGATATCGAAAAGTACAACACTAACCACGTTATTCACAACATAGATGCTTTTGAATTTGTCTTGCGTTCTAAAGAACAGTATGATCTAATCATCATAGATATCTTTCAAGATGCAAGAATGCCTGACTTCTTATTTGAACGTTATTTTGTTGAGAAGTTACAAGTATTATTAAACCCAAAAGGCTTCATATTATTTAACACCATAGTACTGACAAAAGAAGATGAGGCTCGTAATGAGCAATTTTATACTTTATTTCCTAAAGAAAGCTATTCTATTCGGTCTTATCCTAAACAACAAAAGTATAACGAACTCCTTACTATCAAGAAACTACTATAACAACTATACTTTTAATTAGACAAACCTTGTTTTTCTAATATCACAAATAAGTATCTTTGTAATCTTGAGTTTATAAAAACGAAACAAAATGATTGAAATTAGAGAAGCTAAAACGAATCAAGAAATTAAAGAATTCGTTAAGTTCCCTTTTAAACTATATAAAGACAATAAGTACTGGGTTCCTTCTATGATTAAAGAAGAAATCAAAAGTTTTGATAGAAACAACGATATCTTCAAAACTGTAGATGTTCACTTTTACCTAGCTTATAAAAACAATGAAATTGTAGGACGAGTTGCTTGCTGTATCAATTGGACAGAAGTAAAAGATTTACACAAGCCTAAAGTGCGCTTCGGATGGTTAGAAATGATTGATGATATTGAAGTGACAAAAGCTTTAATAGACACTGTTATCGCATTCGGTAAAAGCCAAAATATGGAATATATAGAAGGCCCTATGGGATTCTCTAATATGGATAAGGCAGGAATGCTTACTAAAGGGTTTGATTATATAGCAACCATGATAGGACTATACAACTTCGAGTATTATCCACAACATATGCAACAACTTGGTTTTAAACCTGAGGCTGAATGGATTGAATACAAACTCGATATCTCTAAATTTGATAAACCGAAAATAGACAAAATGTCTTCTCTTATAAAAACGAGATACAATGTAAAAGTACTAGAGTTCAAAACGATTAAAGAACTAATGCCTTATGTTGATGAGATGTTTGCTCTATTAAACAAGACTTATGCAGACTTACAAAGCTTTGTACCTATAGAGCCTTTTCAAGTAGAGCACTATAAAAAGAAATACCTACAGTTTATTCATCCAGACTACATCTCTTGTATTATGGATGAAAATAATAAAATGATTGCTTTTGCCATTACAATGCCCTCATTCTCAAGAGCGTTCCAAAAGGCTAATGGAAAACTCTTCCCTTTTGGTTTTTGGCATTTACTACAAGCAATTAAGAAAAACAGTCATGCAGAGTTCTATTTAATTGGTGTAGATCCTGAATATAGAAATAAAGGAGTAACTGCAATAATTTTTGAAGAGATATACAAGTGTTTTTCAAAACACAATATCACATTTGTCGAGACTAATCCTCTATTGGTTGAAAACAATAAAATTCAACAACTCTGGAAACAGCTAGATCCAGAGATTCACAAAGAACGCAAAACATATCGACTAGATATTCAATAAATGTACAAGGCTAATAGAACTCACTATTAGCCTTTTTTTAATCCGTATTTTGGGTTAAACCCGGATTAAAAGGCTTTACACTTTATTTTGAAGGGAAACCAATTTGTTAAAGCAGAAAGAGAAGTATAAATACATAAGTTTTGATTTCGTTAATTATGAATAAAATAATAGCGTTTTGCTTGCACTTCTTAGGGGATTCCTAGGAGTTTTCTTGGGCTTTCCTTGCCCAGAAGGTGCTTTTCTCGAAGAAAGGTGCAAGAAACCCTCAAGCAATCCCCTAGTAAGTCAGAATAAAACCACCTTTAGTTTATCACTAAATACGAATAAAAAACAGCATTTTTAAATCCGATATTTGAATATTTTATCATACCATTATTTATATTGCTGTTTGTTTTACTTCTTAGATAATTGTGATAAAGTTACTTATTAATCGCATTTGGGTTAATAGTAAGTATACTTTAGTTTTGTCTTTTTATCTCTCTTACTACACCATTACTAAACCCTTTATAATAAAGGTATTGCCCCTACTTTTATTTATAAAAACAAAGCGCAACTACAATCAATAAAAATTACTTTTTCTCATCAAATATCATTTAAACTTGTCAAAATATCATATTTTTTGTATTTTTACAAAAATCAAATTTATTTAATCAAGCTTATTTAGCTATTTTATTAAAAGAGATATTCCGTAGAAACACAATATTCGTTTCTATTTTTTTACTTTCAAATCAAAGGTTTTTACCTTTTCTATTTTGTCTTCATCTTTTCTGTAAAGCCTAAATAAGCATATAAACATTTTTTTTATGCTTTCAATTCATAAAATAGACAAACACACCTCTACAAACGAATCACAAATCAAAGAATATGTTGATTTTCTATACCTTCATTTAGAACAATATGGAGACGAGAAACAAGATATAGAAAAAGCAATTCACTACGCTCTTTCTTATGACAACAAACCAGGTGGATTTGTATTAGTTGCCAAAAATCCAAAACAAGAGATTGTTGGTATTACAGTCTTACTAGACACCTTAATGGGAGGATTTATCCCTGAACATATTCTTGTTTATATCGCGATAGACTCTAGTGTACGTGGTCAAGGTCTAGGAGGACAATTAATAGATAGATTAAAACAAGAGGCCCACGGTTCTATTGCACTACATGTAGATAAAGATAATCCTGCTCAAAACTTATATGAACGAAAAGGCTTTGAGAAAAAATACATAGAAATGAGATTAACAAAATAGGAAGATGGCTTATATAACATTAAATCAAAGTAAATTAAAACATAATTACAACAAGCTAGATGCTCTATTTCAGGAGAAAGGAATACACTGGGCTGTTGTAGGAAAATTACTTTGTGGTGATGAGACCTTCCTCAGAGAGGTTTTAGCATTAAACCCTCAACAAATATGTGATTCTAGAGTTTCTAACTTAAGAATGATCAAACAAATTGATCCTACAGTTGAAACCATTTATATTAAACCTGCCCCTAATGGTAGTATTGAAGAAATTATTGAGTACGCAGATATCAGTTTTAATACAGAACTAGAGACGATCAAACTTCTTTCTGAAGAAGCTAAACGTCAGAATACTGTACATAAAATTGTTATTATGGTAGAACTTGGCGAACTAAGAGAAGGTGTTCTAAGAGAAGAACTGATAGACTTCTACAGCCAAGTCTTTGAACTACCTAACATTGATATTATTGGACTAGGCACTAATCTTACCTGCATGTATGGCGTATTACCTAATAATGATAAACTAATACAGCTAACGCTATTTAGAGACCTACTGGAACTCAAATTTAAAAAGACAATCCCCTATCTATCTGGTGGTGCATCTGTAACGCTTCCTTTAATATTAAATGACACTATCCCTACAGCTATTAATCACTTTAGAATTGGAGAAACCTTATTTATGGGAACCAATGCCTATGACAATGTAGCTTATCCTGATTTTGAACAGAATATCTTTATGCTTCATGCAGAAATTATTGAGCTATATGAAAAGCCGATGATGCCTGAGGGAGAAATCGGATTGAAAATGACAGGAGAGAAAGTAGAGTTAGCACCAGAATGGGAAAATAGTGTGAATTATAGAGCGATTATAGACTTAGGGTTATTAGATATAGAAGAAGACCACATTACCCCTATCAATGCTAAGCAGCAATTCGTAGGATCTAGTTCTGATATGATGGTTATGGATCTAGGAGATAACCCAGAAAACTTAAAAGTGGGTGACACGATCTCATTTCATATGAGCTATATGGGGATTCTTAGAATTATGAATTCTAATTATGTTGATAAAAGAGTAATTGGTAGAGAGTAATTCCTTTATTCGCAAATTAAAATCATGTTAAAAAAAATTGATTAAGATTTCTCTTAATTACATTTGTTTTCCTCAATCAAAACATCTTTACAATATGGTTTCAACAATTATCCCATTAGGCGGAGTAGCTCCTTCTGAATTAATAGTTGTTGTTGCAATAGCTTTATTACTTTTTGGTGGAAAGAAAATTCCAGAATTAATGAAGGGACTTGGAACAGGAATTAAAGAATTCAAACAAGCTACAAGAGAAACAAATACAACTAATGCTATTGCAAATGAAAATATTCAAGAGCAAAAAAGCAATGTTGAATCGACAAATGAACCTATTAAATAAAGGTTTTAAGCAGAAAGAGGGATATTATAATAATATCCCTCTTTTATTTTCTCTTATTTTAAAAACTCTTTTTCTAAATCTAATGGAGCGATGTAGACATTATCCTTATACACTCTCATATTACCACCAGAAATCTCGTCTATTAAGATAATATCATTAGTAGCTTTATCTCTTCCAAACTCTAATTTGATATCATATAACTCTAAATTCTTAGTAGCTAATTCATCCTTTATAATTTGACAAATCTCTTTAGTACGAGATTTTAAAATTGCATATTCTTCTTTTGATAATATACCTAACATTTCTAATGCATCGTCAGAAATAGTTGGATCTGCTCTTTCATCATCTTTAATGGTTACTTCTACGAAGCTATCTAATGGTTGACCTTCTGTACAATAAGCCCCATATCTTCTAAAGAAACTTCCTACTGCTCTGTAACGACAGATTACTTCTAATCCTTTACCAAATGGTATCGCTTCTTTTACAACCATCGATACATCTTCTATATCAGCCGAAACATAATGTGTAGGAACATTCTTTTGTGCTAAAACTTCGAAGAAGTGTTTTGTCATTTTCAATCCACTCTTACCTGCTCCATCGATAGTTAAACCTACTGTATTTGCACCTGGATCGAATACACCATCTTCTCCTGTTACATCGTCTTTAAACTTTAAAAGAACTTGATTGTTTGATAGACTATATACATCTTTAGTCTTTCCTTGATACTTTAATGTCATTGTGTGTTAGTGTTGTTATTAAAGTTCAAAAATAAGACAAATGTCCCAACTCCAACGATTTTTCAGAAACTTTATTTATAGCAGCTATGTCTAAAACTAAACAGCATAAAAAAAGCTGGAAGTATTCATTACTTCCAGCTTTTATATTTATACTTATCCCTTAAATAAGGTCGAAATCACATCTTCTACTTTCTGATCCTCCACTTCTATAACTACCTTCTTTTGGAGGCACATTCTGATACACAGTTTCAACTAATTTTAATAATCTCGAAGGAGAAATTCCTTTCATGACCATATAATTAATAACTCTATCTGCTCGTCTATCAGCTAACCACTCATCATATTTAGCATTACCTCTCGTATCGAAATAAACGTGAACTCTCACTCTAGCCTCTGGATTATTATACATATAAGCTACTATCTCATCCACTGATGCTTTATTATCTGTATTCAAATAAGAACTATTAAAATCGTAATAAAAGGATGGCAATGTAGAGCTATCATAGTTTACGTTAGAAGTTTTAGTTGTATTATAATCGCCACTTGCTATTGTATTACCTCTATTTTGAGATTCACTTACTACACTTGTTAATCCAAAATTAGCAACTACACCATTATCCATTTGATTCAAAAGAACCTCTGCTTTACTATAATTCTTTGCAGCTGTAGATACCTTATGAATATCTGTCATCCTTTTAGGTTCGAAAACATAAGCTCCATCTGCAGAAGTATATACTGTAGCTATTCTATCTCCTGATGAATTAAAGAATGTTACTTCTCCTTCTCCTATCGGGTTATTTGTTTTTTTATCAAATACCTTACCCTCTATTTTCTGAGCAGATACAGAAATAAAACTAAATAAAGAAAGTCCTAAAGTTATTAATTGTAATTTTTTCATATCATTCTAGTATAGACTAATAAACATTATTATTCTCCTTACACAAAACTACACTTTATTTTATAATTTTTAACATTATAGTTGTTTTATTTAGAGCAATATGTTTTGTTTTTGCTTTTTACCTAACAATAAATAAATATACGAAACACAATTTCATTATTTATTCTAATTTAAATTAAAAAACTCAAATATTACACCATAGTTGTCACTTATTGTTAATTTACAAAGTCATTGTTATCGATTTCGCTTTCAAAAAAGAAACATTATTAGTAGTTATACTTCTAAATAATGAATTCAATAAAAAATCCCTTACAATCAATGAAAATAATATAAAAAAAACACCTTTTGCGAATTATTTTAATCATTTGTATAATTTTACAGCGATACAATATATTTAATTAAGAATCTAATGACAGCGGAAGAACTAAATATTATTGCAGAAAATGCTCTTAATGATCAATACAAAAAAATAATAAATCAACTAAAAGAATCTGCTATAAAAGGAAATAACTCATGTATTATAAAGAATTTACCGACTTCTATATCGAAAAAACTAAAAGAAAAAGGCTTTGTCATCATTCCTATATATAAATATAGGTACAATTACTTCCTCTTTAAAAAGAGGAGAATAAAATATTTTTTAATCCAGTTTTAACTTGTTTTATAGGTCACAGATTTTCACACCTTACTAACCTTTTACACATACCTTATCTTAAAACTGGAATAGTGTTTGTGCATTCATTATTAAACACATACAATTTTTAATAATGAGACTTTTACTTATTTTTTTTCTATATTCTTTTTACTGTTTGGGTCAGAATAAAAAGACTACAATCACTGCCTATCAAAAGAAAACTCTACAAGAAAAAAATATTGTTAGAATTATTAAAGATTCTTTAGGTAATGAATCTTATCAATTCCTAATCAAACCTAAAGCTCTTAAAGCTGAGATAGAAGAGTACTTTACTCCTCATTTTTCAAAGATTACTTCTCCTATACTAACTATCTTGAAGCATAATAATCTATACTATTTTATTTCTAATAGTAAGGATTATACTCTTATTTCTCTTGCTCATTTAGTTTCTATACCACGTGTAGAAGGTGAGTATCTTATATACGGTAGTAATAACTGTATTATACCTAATAATACCCCTAACTGCTATCCTTCTCCAGACGGAACCTCTTGTGTAGAAAAACAACCCTCATGTATAAAATTAATAAACAAGAAAAATTAAAAGCTTAGATTAAAGGACTACATTCTCTTTTATAAATAAAGAAACAAAATTCTCTTTTTCATTGTACCTTTGATTTGATTTTATATCTAATCTCTATTTTGTATTAAATAGCCTTAGATTGATTTAAATTCATTTACTTATTTCATACACTTTATTAATATGCTTAGACCTTGGCCCTTACAAATTCAAATTATTAATACTGAAAAAAAAGCTATCTATCTCCAAATAGCTGACGCTATTATAGAAGCTATAAAAACAGGTCAACTAAAAGAGGAAGAAGCCCTACCAGGAAGTAGAAAGTTAGCAGAAATCTTAGGAGTAAATAGAAATACAGTTATAGAAGCCTATGATGTCTTATTAAGTGAAGGTTGGATTATGTCCAAATCGCGTAGTGGAACTTACGTCTCTAAACTTGCTGACATAAATATAACTCCTCTCAATAAAATTCCTATAAAAAAAGAAAGTAAATCAACTATTCAATACAATATCACCGTTGATGATGGAAACCCTGATACTTCTATTGCTCCTGTTGAAGAATTAGCAAGAGCTTATCGCCAAATATTTAAGCGAAAAGGAAAGTGGCAGATGATGGGATACTCATCTCCTCTAGGATTATTTGAGTTTAGAGAACATATTAGTAAAATGCTAAATCATTGGCGAGGTATGCAAGTAACTGCCGAAGAAATATGTATTTCTAGAGGAAGTCAAATGGCAATGTACCTTATCGCTCAAGTACTACTAAAGAAAGATGACTATATTATAGTAGAACATCCTGGATATAGAAAAGCATGGCACACATTTGAGCATGCTGGAGCAAAATTGTTATATGCTAATGTAGATGAACAAGGAATTGATATCAATCAAGTCGAAAGTCTTTTAAAAGAAAACAAAAGAATTAAAGCTATTTATATTACTCCTCACCACCAATATCCAACTACAGCAACCCTTAGTTTACAGAGAAGATATAAGCTGATAGAGCTCTCTAACTTGTATAACTTTACTATTATAGAAGATGATTACGACTATGAATTTCATTACGGACATAGACCCGTTATGCCGATTAGTAGTCTTCCGAATGTACTAAACTACGTATATATAGGAACATTAAGTAAAGTCGTAGCTCCTTCTCTACGTATCGGTTATATAGCGACTAACAATGATCTGATTCAAAAAATAGGTGAACTAAGAAGTATCATCGATGTACAAGGTGATAATATCATGGAACAAGCTATCTTACAATTAATGGATGACGGGACCATAAGAAAACATTTAAAAAAAGCACATAACTACTATAAAAGCAAGAGAGATATAACTGCCGATTTACTAGAGAAGAACCTTAAAGAACAAGTAAATTATACAATCGCTGATGGAGGGTTAGCAATATGGTTAGTTCCTAAAAAAGAAACAGATTGGGACAAACTCAAAAAGAAACTAGACCTAGATAAAATTGCTTTTATGGGGCCTGAAAGGTTCTCCTATAGTGATAAATTACAAGGGATTAGATTTAGTTTCGGATCATTGTCAGAACGACAAATAGAAGAAGCTATACTATGCTTAAAAAGACATTTATAACAAAAATGAATTCCTTTAGTAAAGACTTTACTAAAGGAATTCATTTTTGTTATAATCATTGGTATTATTTACGCAATGCTTTTTTAACTGCAGGAGCAATTTTAGTACCTAATAGCTCTATGTTTTTCATCTGTGTTAAGTGATCAGGCGCTCCTAAGTCACTGTGCATTAACCAACGTGTTAAACCAAACATCTCTTGATGATATAAAATCTTATCTACTACTTGATCCACATCTCCTATGAATAAAGCACCGTCTCTACTTCTTCCTCCTTCATACTGCTCATAAGTGTAAGGTTGCCATCCACGTGATGCCCCTATTCTATCCATCTGTTCTTTATATACAGGGAAATAATCTTTAGCTAAAGCATTTCCGTCTACTCCTACTAATCCATGTGAGTGCGTAGCGATCTGCATTTTACTAATATCATGACCTGCATTAATATACTCTTGTTTATAGTAGTCAAAGAATGGTTTATACTGTTCTGGCATTCCACCAATAATAGCGAACACAAGAGGCAATCCTAATTTAGCCGCTCTTAATACAGACTCTGGTGTTCCTCCTGCTGCAATCCATACATCCATTGGCTGTTCACTTCTTGGGAAAACCTGCTGTTCTTTTAGAGAAGCTCTGTGTTTTCCTGTCCAGGTCAATGGACCATCTATTGCATTGATATTCAACAATAAATTAAGTTTTTCTGTAAACAACTCATTGTAATCATTAAGATCATATCCAAACAAAGGGAATGACTCTATAAAACTTCCACGTCCTACTGTAATCTCTGCTCTACCATTAGACATAGCGTCTATAGTAGAGAATGATTGATACACACGTACAGGATCATTAGAGCTCAATACAGTAACAGCACTCGTCAACTTGATATTCTTAGTTACTGTAGCTGCACCAGCTAATATAATATCTGGAGTAGAGACTGCGTAATCTTTACGGTGATGTTCTCCTATACCGAAAACATCCAATCCTACTTCATCCATTAACTTAACTTCCTCTATAATCTCATTTATACGTTGTGTACTTGACTGATAACTATTGTTTTGTTTGTCGAATTTTAAATCCCCAAACATGCTAATTCCTATTTCCATCTTTATCATTTTTTATTATACTATAAAATTACTCCTATTAATATGGATTATACTTAATCTATATTAAGATATACACAGCCAGATATTGTCAATAATGCTCTAGCCCTGTATAAAAGCTTAATATTATTCAAAGAAAATGACCAAAAAGGCATTTTAAGTTAAAAAAACAGCTTGTTCAAACATAAAAGTATTACAGTTTTCTACATTTAATTAAAGAACTTAATCTCTTTTAGTATAATTTGAAGTTGTAAGAGATATAGATTAACAATCAAAAAGTTTTATTCGCAAAAAGGACACTTTTAATAAGTTTTAGCGTCAAATTAGGAAATTATACTGTGCTTTTTTTATACTTTTGTCCTACAAGATTAATAATAAAGAAGAATAGAAGTATAAATACTAGATTTTTTAATACTCCTTACTTATTACAAGTAAATCTTACGTCTTATCTAAGTAAGACACTATCATTCAGTATTTTAATACTTAACAAAGAGACTGAGTGCTAAAAAAGAACTATCATAGAACATAACGTTCTATTTAAGTTATAATGTTGTTTCCTATTATGAAAGCTCTATTGTTGTTGATAGAGCTTTTTTTTATTGTATCCTATAGTAATTTTTAAACGTTACTAAAACAGCAAAATTACTTTGATTATCAATAAGTAATATATCCTTAAAGATCATTAAAAATTAGAAAACTAAGTGCATGTTCTTCGGGAGTTTATTGGGCAGTCTTTGGGTGCTCTTCGGAAAACTGCCCCTCAGTCCGAACAAATACTGAACTCTTCCGAAGAGCTTCCGAATAAATGGGTGTATCAAAAACTAATAAACACTGGTAATGAGGTGTTTATGATTTAATAAATGGAAATAAATAGACTTTTTTGGAAATATTGAGAAATATTTGGAAAAGAATGGAAAAAAGTGGAAGTAAGCACTTTTTCTTCGAAAGAAATAGCTAAACAACTATTTCTTTCTTCAACTCTTAAAATATTGAAAGCTCTACCAAATACTCTATCAAGATTAGTTTAATATTTCTTTGCTATCCATCATAAAACAAAAATATTGTTTTAAACCCAGATTAAGCGATAGACATAGAAACGAAAAGTAATTATACAAAATAGCTCTGAATTTAAGAAAAAAGCATACTGTAGTATGGTTTTAGAAGAAATAAAAAAGATATGAAGTAGAATTGCTTTGCAGTCTTTGGCTAATGCTTAATCTGGGTTAAACTTTCCTTCCCAACTTTTACAGTCAATATAATATAACTAGAAGTTTATTAGAACCATTTTCTCCATTTAAAATAACTTATCATGAGAACAACCAGTCCTAACATTACCCATAAAGTATAGAAATAACCATTCTCTGTTTTTAATTCTGGCATATTCTCAAAGTTCATTCCATACACTCCAACAATAAATGTTAGCGGAATAAAGACTACAGATACAATAGTCAATACCTTCATGATCTCATTCATTCGATTGCTCTGAGAAGAGAAATAATAGTTGGTAGCACTATCTAGTTTGTTTAGATTATAATCTATCTGATCGAGCATTTCATAGCTTTTATACTGTAATCGGTCAAAGAAAACAATACTACTTCTGCTGATTTGACTCTCTACATTCTTTTTATCATGCTGTGTTTTTAGGTTGTATAGCACTTCTCTTAGCGGTATAATAGCTCGTTTTACCTCTTGTAGTTGTTGAGTATATTCTTCTATACTTACCAGAATTTGCTTGTGATATTTAGTTCTAGCCTCTAAAAGAATCTGCTCTACATTATCTTCTATCAAGTCTAAGGTTACAAAATAACTCTCCATTAAAGAATCTAATAAGCCATACAATAGATATCCTGAATCTTTTCTTCTTATTTGTCCTGTTTTGGTTCTAATACGCTCTCTGATCAAATTAAAGAAAGCTCCTCTTTTCTCTTGAAATGACAACAGTACATTCTCTTGGAGGATAAAGCTTATCTGTTCTATCCCTACTAGAATATCTTCATTAGAAGACGGCAAAATGGCCTTAACACTAAAGAACAGTGTATTATCTAACTCCTCTACTCTTGTTCTTCTAGAGAAATTTAGAATCTCTGCCATGATATAAGATTCTATATGAAAAAAACTTCCAACTTCTTTTAATAAATCTATATCATGTAGTCCATGTAGATTAAACCACTTTATAGAATTAGGAGATGCTGCTAATAATATCTCTTCTATTTCCTTCAAACTTAAATCATTGTACTCCTCGAATGTATTCTCATCGTAGATAAACAATTGCATAGAAATAGGTACCTCTGGAAAAGAACCTGCATATTCTAGAGAATTTGGCTGAAGTTTTCTAGTTTTCTTATATTTAACTCGTCTCACATTTTGTAAATTTGCTTAAAGATAAAAGTTTTTAGACTTTTATCTCATTTATAAGCCTAAAAAAACAACTCAAACAAATATGAAAACACTAATTAAGAATATAAAAGAAATACTACAAGTTAGAAATGAAGCTATAGAGAAAGTATCTGGAGCTGATATGGCAACTTTACCTAAGCTAGACAATGCATATCTAATTATAGAACACGACTTGATAGCGGATTATGGTACGATGGACACTTGTCCTAATGAAAGTGAAATGGATCAAGTAATAGATGCTACTGGGAAAACCATCTTACCTACATGGGTAGATAGTCATACACACTTAGTCTATGCTGGTAATAGAGAATTAGAGTTTGTAGACCGCATCAATGGGCTTAGTTATGAAGAAATCTTCAACAGAGGTGGTGGTATCTTAAACTCTGCAAAAAAACTACAAGAAACTTCAGAAGAAGATTTATATGAACAATCGCGCAAACGTTTAGAAGAAGTAATCAGTCAAGGTACAGGAGCTGTTGAAATAAAATCAGGATACGGATTAACAGTAGAAGCCGAGCTTAAAATGCTACGCGTGATTAAAAAACTAAAAGAAAACTATCCTATAGCCATTAAAGCTACATTCTTAGGTGCTCACGCCTTCCCTACTGAATATAAAGATAACCACCAGGGATATATCGACCTTATAGTCAATGAAATGATCCCAGCTATTGCTAAAGAAAACTTAGCTGAGTATGTAGACGCTTTCTTAGAGACAGGTTATTTCTCTTGTGAAGAGACAGAGCGTATCATTAAAGCAGGACAAGAACACGGGCTTATTGCTAAAGTACATGTTAACCAGTTTACTGCTATTGGAGGAATCGAAACTTGTGTAAAAAACGGTGCTCTATCAGTAGATCATCTAGAAATAGTAACAGACGAAGATATCGAAATTCTAAAAGGAAGCAAAACAATGCCTGTAGCCTTACCTACATGTTCTTTCTTTATTTCTATTCCTTATACTCCTGCTAGAAAGATGTTAGAAGCAGGTCTACCACTAGCTTTAGCTTCTGATTCTAATCCTGGTACTACACCGTCTGGGAATATGAACTTTGTCGTAGCTACAGCATGTATCAAAATGAAAATGACTCCTGAAGAAGCGATTAATGCAGCTACAATAAATGGAGCTTATGCAATGGGACTACAACAAGAGTACGGTAGTATAACAAAAGGTAAAAAAGCTAGTTTAATTATCACAAAACCACTAAATTCATTTTATGAATTACCTTATGCTTTTGGTTCTAACCTTATAGATCAGGTAATTCTAAATGGAGAAATACAAAAATAAAAGATACCCTAGTATCAATTGCATCACAACAACATCGCTATGAACAAACAAAAACTAGTGTTATTTAAGAAAACTGATTTGGTTGCCTTGACCAAATTCAGAAGTGGGGAAATCAAATTTGGAGAAAGAGTTCACACTTTAGAGTCAGAAGAGAATTGGCATAACGAATTAGCCGCTACAGACGCTAAATATGCTATTATTGGTATTCCTGAAGATATAGGTGTAAAAGCTAATCTAGGCCGTACAGGTACTTCTTCTGCTTGGCAAAATTTCTTAAACAGCCTTTTAAATATTCAACACAACAGATTCTGTAAAGGAAGTTGGACTACGTTAATTGGCCATTTAGATTTCAGTGAAGAACAAAAAGAAGCAGAACAACTAGACCCCAATAATAGAGAAGATCGCAAAAGACTCTTCGAACTAGTGTCTCGTATAGATAAAGAGGTGTCTCATACCATCGCTAAAATTGTAAAAGCAGGCAAAATACCTATTGTTATAGGTGGTGGACATAATAATGCTTACGGTAACATTAAAGGACTTGCCTTAGCCAAGGGCAAGGCTATTAATGTAATCAACTTTGATGCGCATACAGATTTTAGACCACTAGAAGGAAGACATAGCGGTAACGGGTTTTCTTATGCATTCGAAGAAGGTTTTTTAAAGAACTACTTTATCTTTGGTCTTCATGAGAACTATACTTCTAAGACTGTTTTTGGGGATATAAAACTTCATGCAGACCGCGTTAAGTATAATACTTATGAGCAAATACGCATTCGCAAAGAGAAATCTTTTGACACCGAATTACTAACTGCTCAACGACATATCGAAAACAATACTTATGGTATCGAAATAGATTTAGATGCTGTGCCACTAGTAGCTAGTAGTGCTATCACGCCTACAGGGTTCTCTGCTGAGAGGTTGAGACAGTTCATTCACTACTTTGCTAAATCTAAGAATGTTGGATATCTTCACATCTGTGAAGGGGCTCCTTCTTTAGATTTCGAGCAAAACAGCCATCTTGTAGGAAAGTTAATCACTTATTTAGTAACAGATTTTATCAAATCAAATACAGAAAAAATTTAGTCTTGAATATATTACTTGTCGAAGACGATTCTCGCATCAGTGATTTTATCGTCAAAGGTTTAAAGGAAAATGGTATGCAAGTACAACTTGTTGCTTCTGGAGAAGAAGCTAGAGATCTTATTCTCAGTACTGATTGGGATCTTATCTTAATGGATATAATGCTTCCAGGTATAGATGGTATTCAGTTAACCAAAATGATTCGTTTTAAAAAGAACTATACCCCTATACTGATGTTAAGCGCTCTAAGCGAAACCACTGATAAGATATCTGCTCTAGACAGTGGTGCTGATGACTACCTAACGAAGCCTTTTCACTTTAGCGAATTACTTTCGAGAATTAATGCCTTGACAAGACGAACTAAATTTAATTACGAAAAAAAAGACCATATCTATATCTGTGGTGATTTAAAAATAGAACCTGAAAAACATCTAGTCACACAAGGAGATAAAACAATAGATCTGTCACCTAGAGAATACAAATTATTACTTTTCTTATTAGAAAATAAAGATCGCGTAGTCTCTAGGATGCAGATTCTAGAACGAGTATGGGGAATACAATTTGACACCAATACCAATGTAGTAGATGTCTATATTTCTTATCTAAGAAGTAAAATAGATGAATCTAAAGGAAAAATAATACACACCATAAAAGGAACTGGCTATATGCTACAAGAATGATATGAATTTACGCACTCGTCTTACCACATACAGTACTATAGTATTCGGCATAGTATTTTTTATTGCATCACTTATTATATTCTTAGCTTACTTCTCTAAGACACAAGAGTCTGTGTTTAGTAATCTGAAGAATACCACCCTCCTATCTGCAATATATTACTTAGAACAAGACGAACTATCTCATACAGAACATTCTGTTGTAAAAGAAGAGTTTAGAGCCACTATTCAGTCTAAAAATGTAGCTGTATATAACTTTAGTAATCAGTTATCCTATGGAGCTCTAGTTAATGATCCTGTACTGACAAACGCTATTTTAAACAAAACAAGAACAGATAAATCACATCGATTCAAAGCAAATGACTTTTTTTATTACGGAATATATTACCCTGATAACCAAGGGGATTTCGTAGTATATACGAGAGAGTCTACAGCTGACTTTATGAATCAGATGAGAAGCCTTATTCTTATCCTGTGCATTGTACTTGTAGGAGGCTTACTAGCTATTTATTTTTTAAGTAAGTACATCTCTAATATCGCCTATAAGCCCCTTAAGAATATTGTGCAGCAGGTAAATGAGGTAAACTACTCTAATCTAGAAAACGGTATAGAAGTACCGAAAACAAATGATGAATTAGAAGAATTAATCTCTACTTATAACCACCTGCTAATCAGACTATCTGAAACATTCTTGATTCAAAAGAACTTTATTAACTATGTCTCTCATGAGTTTAAAACTCCCCTTACTGCTATCAGTGGTAACCTAGAAGTTTTTGCTCAGAAAGAACGTTCTCCTGAAGAATATAATCAAGTAGTCAAAGAAGCTTTAAAAAATGTGTACAAAATAGAGAACATCTTAAGTAACCTTCTTTTATTATCAGGATTAAAAAACACAGAGAAAGACGCTAGTCTATTTAGAATAGACGAGATAATCTGGACTATATATGAAGCATTACAAGATAAATTAGCAGAGCTACAGACTACCTTAGAGATAAATATCAATGTAGATGACTTCACTAAACTAGAGTATAAAGGTAATGAAACGCTAATCCATCTAGCATTATACAATATTGTCGAAAATGCTGTAAAATACTCTAATAGCAAACCTGTTTCAGTAGAGCTGTCTCTACATAACAATAGGCTACAACTAGAGGTAAAAGACCATGGAAAAGGTATCTCTGAAGAAGAACTTACTTTTATAAAACAAACATTCTACAGAGGTAAAAATGTCGGAGATATTAAAGGAAGTGGTATAGGACTGTCCCTTGCTACTATCATCTTTGAACAACATCACATTAAATTCGACATTATTTCTCAGTTAGAACAAGGGACAATTATTACTTTAACATTTTAAAGTTTATTTTCTTTTGAAACCAAACTGTTCGATATAAAAATCTAGAAGAGTGATTGCAGTCATTGCCTCTACGATAGGCACTGCACGTGGTAATACACATGCATCGTGTCTCCCCTTCCCTTGTACAGTCACCACCTCATGTGCGGTATTAATAGACTGTTGGTCTTTCATTAAGGTAGCAGTTGGTTTAAAAGCAACTTTAAAATAAATATCCATTCCATTACTTATACCGCCTACTATTCCTCCTGCATTATTGGTTGTTGTAGAGCCATCAGGAAGGATAGAATCATTATGCTGACTACCTCTCATCTTTGTCCCTTCAAAACCACGACCAAACTCTACTCCTTTAACAGCATTGATCCCAAGCATAGCTTTAGCCAAATCAGCATCAAGTCGATCAAATACAGGTTCTCCTAATCCTACAGGCACGTTCTGTACCACGCAGATAATAGTTCCTCCTATAGAATCCCCATCTTTTTTAACTTCCTTAATTAAAGTCTCCATTTCTACTGCTTTAATAGGATCAGCACAACGAACAGGATTGTTCTCTATCTCGTTCAAATCTAATTCACTGTATTTTTTCTCAACAGCAATATCTCCTACTGAAGACACATAAGCTGTTATTTTTATTTCTTTTAATACTTGCTTTGCTATTGCTCCCGCTACTACTCTACTGGCAGTCTCACGAGCAGAACTACGCCCACCTCCTCTGTGGTCACGATGTCCATATTTTTCATCATATACATAATCTGCATGACTCGGACGATAAATATCTTTGATATGATCATAATCCTTTGATTTTGAATTTGTATTTTCAATTACAAAACCTATAGGAGTACCTGTTGTCTTCCCTTCAAATATTCCTGAAAGAAACTTTACTTCATCCGCTTCTTTTCGCTGTGTAACTATCTTAGATTGACCTGGTTTACGTCTGTCTAATTCCAACTGAATTTGTTCTAAATCTAACTCTATTCCTGCTGGACAACCGTCTATAATACCACCGATCGCTACTCCATGAGATTCACCGAAAGTAGTTACTCTAAATCTATTGCCATAAGTATTACCTGCCATATTCATGTATTTTATACAAGTTTACCACTTTTCTAAGTTTTGCACCTTGTTATTCTAGATATTTTTTGACAAAGTTACTTTCTAGACCTTACCTTATTTACTCCCAAAGTCCTTCTATATTCCCTAACCACTTCCTTTTTTAAGCAGATATCGATATATTTGTAATTCAAAATAAAACAAATGATTATACTAAAACCATTTACCAAAACGGATGCCCCAATAATTATAGATTGGAATTTTACAGAAGAAGAACTACTACAGTTTGGAGGAACTGCATTTACACATCCTCTTACAGAGGATCAAGTCTTGGCTTTCATGAAAGTAGAAAACTCTTTATTCTTTAAAGCAATTGACACTGATAATGACACCGTAATTGGAGTTGGCGAAATTATTTTGATGGAGAATAATGCTACTAAACTAGCTCGTATAGTGGTAGGTGATCGAAATAATAGAGGAAAAGGTTATGGACAAAAGATGATGCAAGCCTTTGTAGATTATTGTCTAAATGATATCCAAAGTGATTCTGTTATCCTTAATGTATTTGATTGGAATATTGGAGCTATTAAATGTTATGAAAAAATAGGCTTTACCTTTGCTGATGTTACTATGAGAAGTTTTGATCTACCAAATGGAGAACAATGGTTTAGTAAACAAATGGACTATACTAAAAAGTAACCACTTACGATAGCTATTATATATATTTCTATTTTCTAGTGACAAAGTTGCTAGTCGATCTAAATTTGCAACAGATTATTTCCTTAGTGACTCCGTTATAATATTTGTTTTAACGGACTCACTAAGGACTCGAATGTCTAGTCCTTCTATAACTGTACAACTATAGTTCACAATCCTACTTAGTACTGTACAGTCTTATAGTATTCCTTCTATTCTTTTATAATTCCTCTTATTTAAAAGATCTTATCTATAATCAGGTTTTAGTTTAAAGATAACAGATATCAGCTCGATTCTAATTTTCATCTTTACTACTGCTGATAAAGGTTATTTTCTGTACAGAAATCACATTTTATTAAACTTAAAAGACATCTTTAAGCAAGATGAATACATTCATAGCAGTACAAAACACTGCTTTTATAAATAAATATAGTTTTCAAAGAGGAAAAAAACAGTTCTTTTTAGACCATTTAAGTATTTAAAGTCAATTTATATAGATTCCTCATAACCTGTTTTTCTTACTTTATATTTCAATACTAAAATCTTCTAAACACCACGATTATACAGACATTAAGCCCTATCCGAACATTGACTATAATGCAATAGTATACCATAAATATTTAGCTATTAATAATTTTAACACAGGAATAAATATTTAAATTAAAATATTCTTGTTTGTTTTTATAGAAAAATTATATAAATTGTCCTTAACAAAACCTAACTAATCAAACAACTTATTATGACACTTGAATTATTTGAAGAACTCTCAGATGTCCTGGGGGTATTCGTAGAGAAATTTACTAACCTCAACATTAAAACGAACAAGCATTCTCTAGCTTGGCAACGATTTCATTACAATTATTTTGATTCTATGACAACTACGCTGTATAAGTCATTAGTTCACTTAAACTATGCGACTATACAACAAGAGAAAGACAATGTCCAATATGCAGAAGCATTCTCATTAGTACTAGATAAAAATTTTAAACAAGTAAGAGATATTAACTTTGACAAGTTTGAACCTAAAGTTCAACAGCAGATTTTGAAAGTAGTGCTAGGTGATCTTCCCTTTTTAACTAAAGGACTGAACGAAGATACTTATCATTACATTAAATTTAATTGTTTAAATAGAGAGAATAGACTATGTGGCTTAGGAGGAACTTTATTTAAAGACTCTAAAACAGGAGAACTCATTCTAAACTTATTCTACTTAAACATTCGTAATGAACGCATTGATTCTTTATTAGAAGTAGACTTCTATATGAAAGACAAGGCTAAATATATAAAGCTGTATAGAGAATTAGCATTAAGTAAAGTAACCACACCACAGGCTCTAAAAGAAGTACTAGATAAAAAGAATATCTCTAGTGTAGACTTTAATAATGATTTTATCTATTTCTTTGGAGAAGGGTACCTTACCTTTTATGATAAGAGAAAGTACCTACAGAGTTTAGAACTTGTATTCTTTACAAAGAATTCATTCGAAGAGATTGCTGATGTATGTGGCTTTAACTCTACTGAGTCATTGATCACAAAGTACAAAAAATTTGAAAGTAACGGATATAATCCTATTATTCGCTACTCAAACATATTACAAGCGTAATAAAAGTAAAAAAGGTTGATTCAAATGAATCAACCTTTTTATATGTAACTTAAATTGCTTTTGTCTTTTCTTTTAACCAAGCAGCTTCTTCTGCTGATAATTTTGATTCTAAAGATTCATACACCCATTGATTATAGTTATTTAACCAATCAATATGTACTTGATCTAATAGTGACTTCTCTACTAAATCTGTTGCGATATAACAGATGGTGATTGTTTCGAAATCCATAAAATCACCGAATTGATTAGAAGCTAAATCCTTAGATACTACTAAGTTTTCGATACGAATACCGTGCTTACCTTCTCTGTATAATCCTGGTTCTATAGAACTGATCATTCCTGGCTCTATCGCAATATCTACTGCAGCACCATTAAAAGTATGAGGCCCCTCGTGTACGTTCAAGAAGAATCCTACTCCATGACCTGTACCATGTCCATAGTTACGCATAGTAGCCCAGATAGGACGACGTGTTATAGCATCGATTTGATATCCTCTAGTACCTTTAGTGAAGATAGCCATAGATCCTTCTATCGTTCCTTTTAAAACAATAGTGTAATCTTCTTTTTCTTCTTGAGTCAACTGTCCTAAAGATACCACACGTGTAATATCTGTAGTTCCTGTCTCGTATTGTCCACCAGAATCTACTAATAGCAATCCTTTAGCCTCTAATTTATAGTTGCTATCCAATTCTGCCTTATAGTGTGGTAAAGCTCCGTGATCTTTATATCCAGCAATAGTGTCAAAACTAATATCTTTAAAACCTGGCTGTTCTGCGCGTAATCCTCTTAAATGATCTGCAATACTCATCTCAGATAATTCGCCTGAAGCTACATTTTCTTCTATCCATTTAAAGAATTTGGTCAGTGCTACACCATCATTAATCATGGCATGTCGCTCATGATTTAACTCTACTTCATTCTTCACTGCTTTTAGCATAGTAGACGGATTCATATCCTCTAAGATAGTTACCCCCTCAGGAACAGAATCATAAGTAGCAAAACAAGTACGCTTAGGATCTAATAAGATAGTTTCGCTTGTTCCTAGTGATTTTAAGTAATTTCTTACTTCCTCATAAGGTTTGATTAAGATACCATATCCTTGTAACTCCTCAGCTGTACCTTTATCTAATTTCTTAGAATCAATGAATAAGATAGATTTATCCTGGCTGATAAATACAAAACCAAGTGTAACAGGATTACATTTTACATCTGTACCTCTTATATTCAATATCCAAGCTAAATCATCTAAAGATGAAATTAGGTGACATGTCGCTCTTTTTTGTTTTAAAACTTTGCGTACAGCTGCTATCTTATCTGGAGTAGATTGTCCTGTAATAGAAATAGGTAATGTATAAGCTGGCTCTGTTGGCAAAGCTGGTCTATCATTCCATATTACATCTAATAAGTCTACATGACCGTCTACCTTGATATTTAAAGGTCCTAATATAGTATTTACAGCATTCGCCACTGCTAATGAAGCTAAGTTACCATCAAAGGCAACTGTATTACCTGCTTGTAATTTATCTCCTAACCATGACACATACTCAGGTGCATGTTGAACTTTTAATTTTACTAACTCAAAACCAGATCCTTTTAACTGCGCTGGTCCTTGTACAAAATAACGAGAGTCAGTCCATAATCCAGCAAAGTCTTGTGTAATCACTAATGTTCCTGCTGAACCACTAAAACCAGATGTCCAAACTATACACTTATAATAATCTGGTAAATATTCACTGATATGTGGATCTGAAGAAGGGATAATGTATCCATCAATTCCTCTCTCCTTCATCAGTGAACGTATCTTCGATAATTTTTCTAAATATGTCATTACGATAATAAATTTTTCAAGCTAAAGGTACAAAATGACGAGTACTACAAAAAGATAAATCTGTTAAATTAGAATAGTTTTTACTTCTGTAGATACTAGCTTAATTTCTAATCCCTTAAATGCAAAAAAGCCAACATTTAGTTGGCTTCTTTTATTTTATTTCTGTTCGTCTAAAATGTGAGTTGGCTTAATCGTAGAATTTAACCTTAGTATTTGTTTACTTAATACATCTTCAAAAGTAAAGTCTTTTAAATGAACATCTCTTCTAAACAACTCTGGATTGTTCACTAAAGCGATTATAAAGTCTGAAAACACCTTATTACTCATAACTGTTGGATCTAGTACAGCACGTGCTCGTACAAGCTTCTTATCAGATCTCCTATAATAATCAAAAACATACTGATTAGGCTTTTTCCAATCGCGCTTACCAAAGTTTTCAAAGTAAACATCTGAGATAGATTCCTTATTATTGGTCCTAGCAGTTACCCTTTTTTTGTCAAAACCAACGTTTATCATTGAGGCAACATTTAGATACACCTCTTCTCCTTCTACTACAGGGCAAGCTTGTTCATAGATTAGAATCATATTTCCCTCTCTTTGTAAGAATATATAATGTAACTCCTTATTTTCATTTTCGATTTTCCATACCATGCGCTCTTTTTTATCATCTAATGAAGAGTACAAGATAGCAGGAGTAGCTAATCCATTTATCACTACTTCTTGCTGTTCTAAGTCTTTCTGCCATGTTGTTACCCATTGTCCATCTACATACTCTTGCTTTAAAGGTAATAGGCTCCCTTCATGTAAGTCATAGAACTGCCCACGTATAGAATCATTCTTATCTAACTCACTAGATAATAGTGTATAGTAATGATAATCATGATCTGTAGTATAACGATATCTCGGAATAGCATCTTCATAATAAACGATATCAAGATCATTAGATACATTCTCTTCTACTAATAGTCCTTTATATATCTCCCCTTCTTGATATATAGCCTTTACCTGTATTGTATCTTGTTTATTCTCTACCTCTATATATGCCTTAGCTTGCTGATCATAAAGTGAAATAAACTTTAATCGATCCGTTAACATAGATAATGTATTAGGATATGATGCTGTCTTCTCTACAACTTTCAAACTATCATTAACAGTAGAAGTCTCTACTAGATAACTAATATCCTTCAACTTAAGAGTATCTCTATGTATAGAATCTGTCACTGTAGTATGATCTTGCGCATATAGTACTCCTCCTATACTTAGTGCCAATAATACAATACCCTTTTTCATATTTTTCTTTTTAAATAACATAGTATGCATAATCCTAAACTCCTTGTCTAAAACCATGAATATCAAATTTACAAATTTCAAATGACAAAAAAATAAAATTACGTTTCCAAAAACAATTAAATAGATAGTTATAAACCACTATATAGATATAGACACCATTATATATCAACACCTTACAAAAGGAAACAAGTAAATCACATCATTATAATGATAGCAAAAAAATTAGTACCCTACTAATATTCAAACGTTTACAAGACATTTATTATATTTTTCGATACGTTTTAAAAAGTTTGTCCCATAATAAAGTGTAAAAACCATAATTACAGTTCGGATCTTGATGATGAATATTGTGAAACAAGGTAAGACACAGTATATCTCGTGTCCAACGTTCAAAGTAAGTATTCTTAAACACATCCTTGTCTATATGACCTATAGTTCCCCAAATAAGATTAATAAATAAATAAAGTCCTATCGAAAAAGTGTCAAAAGGATATATACACAACAACAAGATAAACAGTAGCCCAAAACCAATAGCCTCTAGTGGATGTAATACAAATAAACTTATCGCATTAACACTGTTGTGCTCATGATGTCTTAGATGCGCTAATGGATAAAAAATCGGGATATGAGCTAATCTGTGAAATACATACATTAGAAAGTCCATACCAATCACTAGTCCTAATGTTTGTAGAGCTATAACAGTGATAGAGCTACCTTCTAATACATGAATATACCCATAATTATACAACCCTACTCCTAATACAAAAACGGCTGCATTACACAGCAAAACAACAAATGATAATATTAGATCTCTTCTAGTAATCTCCTGCTTTACTTCTTGGATATACTCTCCCTTCTTACATCTGTTTAGAGTCAAATACAATCCAATAGATACAGCATAGAACAGTATATTCAAAACGATACTAAAAAGGATTAGTTGTGTAATAGACATTCCGATCACTAGATCTAACATGATTCTCTATTTATATTATTAATAATCAAACTTACAAAAAACATATAATAAAAAGGATGACTGCTTGAGTCATCCTTCTACATCTTATATCTATATTTATTTAGAGTATTCTTAATTACTGTTCTTCATTTTGAGCTTGTCTCTTTAGCAAATCTAAAGCAAATGTAAGCTCAGGGTCTTCTTCATTCAATATACTTCTATAAAAGGCTTTTTCATCTACTGTATAATCTGGTAATACTCCTCTACAGCCTTTCTCTGTACTAATTGAATTATTAAAAAACACTTCTGATCGAGGCAAATCAACTATTGTCTGCGTATTAGGTAGTTTATAATTAATAAACCAAGATGCCGTAGTGAAGTTACTACAGGTACGTGTCTCTTGTCCTATGATAATCCCTCTTTTATTCTCTTTAAATAAAGAAGCAAAATACGCTGCTGCTGATACTGTATTATTATCTATCAATAACATCGTATTCCCTTCAAAGAAATATCGATCACGAGGATAGTTCTCTACATAAGACTCATCTAATCGATTATTACCATAGTAGTACTCATCTCCTTCTACCTCGCTCTTATCATATCGCTGGAACATAAAGTTATTCATATTCTTAATATCCATATCAGAATACTGTCTACCACTAGCATCTATAAGATTCTCACGTACATTGATATCTATTACCTTAGTTGCATATCTGTAATTGTTTTTAAACACTTTTTCTTGTGATATAAAAGAGTAAAACAAAGGAATATTACTTAGATATCCTCCTCCATTACCTCTGATGTCAATAATTAAATTCTTTACTCCTTCTTCATTAATCTTCTCAAAGAAAGAACTTAATTTCTGGTAGGCGAACTCTTCTGAAAAAGCAAAAGTCTTAATCGTTAGGCAGTATGTATCGTCATTGACCTTCTGTCCATAGATTCCATAAGAATAACTAATGATATCTACTGGCAATATAGCTTTCTGTACATTGTAATAGTTTCGTGCATAGTTAACTGCCTTTAATGTAGCTTCTTTACTCTCTACAGCATTTAGACTATCAAGATAAGTGATTTTATACTCTTGCTCAGGACTCATTAAAGACACATAGAACGAAAAGTCTTTAGCATCATCAGCTTCTATACTTCCATCCGTTGTTACATTAATACGCTTTAAGTAGTCTTCTGATTTTACATCATTTACTTTGGTAATTATACTTCCCACAGGTATAGTAGGATTGTGTTGATTCACAAACACCTTTCCATCATAAACAATGGTATTAATTGGGAAAAAAGAAGTTTCCTTTGTAAAATCCTCAAAAACGGTACTATCTGTACTCAAAGAGGAATGAGCATCGTGAATTAGAGGAATCGGATTAGATAACAAGAAATTAGCATAAGAAGGATTCTCTTCTAGTTTTTTTCTTATTTCTGCAACTTTTGCATCCAAGTCCTTTTCACTAATAGTTCGAAATGGATTAGGATGTTGCTTTTTTATAATATTAATAAGTATATCAAAATCATTTAAATAATCTTCTTTCGTCAACTCCGAATATTTCTTCTGTCCTAATACAAAAGAACTACTCAATAATAAGGCAATTAATAATAAACCTTTTTTTATCATTCCTGTTCTCAATTAAATTATCTAAAATAAAGAATTTATAGCATTTTAAAACATTATTCCAAAAGCAATTTATGCAAATCTCTTTATTTCCTAAGCATACAAAGATAAAGTTAAGCATATACCTACGCAACTTTTACTAGTATGTATATTATAACAGCTAATTCTCATTTTTATTATTTTATAAAAGTTAAAAAAACAATCTTTTTTAAAATAACCTACTTTGTGCTTTTAAATAGAGTTCAAAAAAGAAAGGTGACCTCGCCAGGCCACCTTCCAATACAAACACTACTAATCTAAAAAGTTGAAACAACAACTTCTTACAACAAAACTATTTTGGGGTCCACAAGACACGATTCTCCACATGATTAAGACCGTATCTAGGATCAATAGCTTTTACTTTAATTAACTGAGGGCCTTCTTTTAACCCCTTAGGTATTGGCATACGCCATAAATGTTTACTCTTCCTTTTAGCGTCTACTAAAGGAGAGGTTTTCATATTTTTATATCGCCCTTGATTCTGTAGCTCTATTAAACGGGTATAATGAGGGTCTACGCCTTCATAGTACTCCATCTTTTGCCAACTTACACCATCGAAGCTTATTTCAACATCTGTATTTAGATCTGCCGCAAATACATTTGCATAAACATATCCATCGTTTAAGTGTTCTAAACTCTTATCCCACTCTTGTACTTCTGGAGTCCAAATCTGAATCTGTTTATCCTCAGCTCTACCAGATACTTTATAGGATAAGTTATAATCTCCTTTTTGTGTTTCTAGTGTCCAGTATCCCTTCCAAGTACCATCATACATCATAGCAAAAGGAATACCTTCGATATCATGAGGCCCTTGCCACCACGCACCACAAACAGCTCCAGCTACTAATTGATGTACAGGTTTTTTATTATCTCTTTCAAAGTACTGATGATACTGTGTATGTGTATGTCCTACAGCTACAAAGACTTCTTTATAGTCCTTAAACAAGTCTAGAAACTCCTGCTTATCTTCCATAAACTCAATAGGAATATGCATCATCACTTTTACTTTATCATACTTTAGAGCATAACGAGCTAGTACATTTTGTATAAAAGCTTTTTGTACCTCATCTATTGTTCCTATATATTCTTTGTCATTTACAGGAAGTATATTATTAAGTACTAAAATAAGCTCCTCTCCATATTCTAATGCATAATAAGATGGGCCAAAAGCTTTCTTATAACTACTATCTCTATCTTGAAGTGTTAGACCTGATCCAAAGTTTAAATCATGATTTCCAACCACATAATATATAGGGCTACCGATTACACCTAATGCCTGTGATAAAGGCTCAAATACTTCTAAACGATCAAAAGCTAAATCTCCAAGCGGAAAGATTAAATCTGGAGGTGTGGTAGCTAATTCGCTTACCACGAGTTTTTCTACGTGATGAATATCATCCATTACATCCGACTGCAAATCTCCCAATAAAACAGCCTTTAGAGGTTTATCTTCCTCTTGCTTATACACAGGAAAATCATAACCCTTATGTTCTTCTCCAAAGGGAATATAAAACTCAACTTTATTTGACTTTGACAAAGGAGACTGATATCCTGAAGGCTTGATTAAAAAGATTTGACCTTGTTCTAAACTGTTGATCTTATACTCACCTTTAGCATTAGTCACTACTAAATCCTTGCCATTACTGATCAAAACATCTTTTAACAAAGGTTCTCCTTTATCGTATTGCCTATTTTGATTGCTATCTTCAAAAACTCTACCTTTTACTTGTGTCTGTTGTGCCCAAGCTCCACTCGTTATAATAAGACTTATACCTACTAATAAGCGCTTCATTAGTTATCTAGATTTAAGAGTTTTATAATCTTATGGTACACTTCATTATTCTCATAAGCACCTCTAAACTCACCCGATTTAGGCCCGTAAGCAAAAATAGGTACCATAGCTCCTGTATGATCATGAGAAATGAAATCTCCTTCAATAATACCTTGTTTTACGTCTCCTTGTGGAATTGCAAAACCACCTGTCTCGTGATCTGCTGTTATAATAACTAACGTTTGCCCGTCTTTATCTGCAAATTTTAAAGCTTCTGTTATCGCTTTATCGAAGTCAATTCCCTCTGTTACAATCCCCCCTGTATTATTAAAATGACCATAAGAATCTATTTTAGCTCCTTCTACCATTAAAAAGAAAGGTTGATTTCCTTTTGACAAAAAGTCTAAACTGTGTTTAGTAGATTGGGCTAAAACGTCTGTTCTTCCTTCTATCACACCTTTTAATCCTCCTTCTCCTAAGAAATAACCAACACGAGCATCCTTACTGGTACTAAGCTGTTCTACTTGCTCTAGTAAAGTAAACTCTTGCTTTAGATTCACATTGTTAAAAGACTTCTTTCCTCCACCTACAAAGAGAGAAAGTTGACTTTTTAATAAATCTTGAGCTATTAGTGAGCTATCATCTCTATCTTTTTGATGTGCATAAAAAGCAGAAGGCGTAGCCCCTGTTAATTCATCTGTGGTAATTACTCCCGTTTTATAATTAAACGGCGCTAAGTACTCCGTCATATTCTTTAAAGGCATTCTGTCCATCCCCATCCCAATAGAGCGGTTATAGGTTTTCTGACCTGTTGCTAAAGCAGTCCCTGCTGCTGCAGAGTCCGTTGTAAAATCATCTCCTGCTTGCGTTTTGATCAAGCCTACACTCTTCAGCTGAAGTAAACTTAAGTCACCTCCATTTGCTAAAGCTGCAGAAGATATCTGCGTCAGCCCATTTCCATCCCCTATAAGAAGAATAACATTCTTAATTGGTAAATCCTTATCATCATTTGCAAATGTTGGCTTATAGACCTCAGATACTGTTTTATTATGATATACAGCACGATCTAAGTTTTTTAAGTATGTCTGTGCTAGATAAGGATTATCAGTATTGATAACATCAATGCCCATATCATAAAACGCCTTAAATGCTGTTTTCCCATCAGGAGTTCCCCAAAAGCGGACTTGTTTACCTTGCTTGTGAACTAAGTCTATTACTTCTTGAAGTTTTTGTCTTTCTTCTTCTACCATGCGCCCCTTACCATTCCAGACAGAGTAGTCTTTAAAATTAAGACTTACCATGGCTACTCGTTCCCATAGCATTGCATTTTTTAAAGGAGTTAAACTCTGGTGATCTAATTTTACATAGGTTGGATATTGTTCAAAAACTTTTGTATCTGGCTTATTTCCAGAAATAACAAAAGTGATATCTTGTTCTTTAATTAATCGTTCATACTTCTTCAGTACTGGTAATAATAGCTCCATAGACTGATTTGCATTTGATTTTAAATCAATTAAAAAACTAAGTCCCTTTGCCTTACCGATACCTAATTGAATAGCTTTTTCTAATGATTCCAAATACAAGCTTTCTATCGTTCTATTCACTTGTACAGAACTTACTTCGTGTGCTACATATAACTTGCCTTGTTCTATGACTAAATCAATCTCTATGGACTCTGCTCCATTAGAGTAAGCCGTCCAGAAAGGAGTAGATTGATGATAATCATTATGAGAGTGTATTTTATAATTTTTTGATTGAGCATTAGCCATTAAAACACTCGAAATAAAGGCTATAGATAAAAAAAGTCGTTTCATTGTGTTGCATAAAAAAGAGGGCTAGCCCCAAAAAGGTAGCCCTCAATTGGTTTTGAAATTAAATTACCATCCTACGTTTTGTTGTATTCCTGATGATTGTACAGCCCTATTTGGTATTGGCCATACGTGCATATAACTTGAATCAAAGTTTCTAGCTTTCCATACCTCTGATACCTTATAAGGAGAATCAGGGTTAGAACGATCTTCGTGAATTCTTCCATAAAGAGGTTTTCCATAAGCCTCTTTTGCATCTCCCCATCTTACTAAGTCAAAATGTCTATTTGCAAATTCTCCAGCTAACTCTACTCTTCTCTCATGTTTTAAGTCAGTCATTGTCGCCCCATTCTTAGGTGCTAATCCAGCGCGCTTACGTACCTGATTTAATGCCTGATCACCATTCTGCCCTAACATAATTTGAGCTTCTGCCTTCATTAGTAAAATCTCAGCATAGCGCATTAGAGGAACATTGTAATTCGTTGTAGGTTTATCTCCATTCATATTGATAAACTTCCCTAAAGCATCTTCTGTACTATACTCATACATATACTTGTTAAACTGAAGTCCAGACATCGAGTTCTCTGAAGAGTATCTTTTGGTCTGTCCAAAGTAGCTGAAATCATCTCCAAAGACTAATAGCGTTACTGCTCTACGTGCATCCCCTTTTTCGAACTCTTGGTATAACCCCTCAGTAGGTGTAAAATACCCCCATCCGTTATAAGCTCCCCATCCTTTGTTCTCTAACATACAGCCCGGAAGAATACTTCCTCCTTCTATTCCAGAGTTTACAGACCAGATATACTCACTCTTCCAGTTGTTTAAAGCACTGTGTAATTCTCTGTAATCTTTAGAAGGATTACCTGTATTGACAAGTGCTCTTCCTGATCCAGAATTTGTAACTGCGTCTGCATACTTAATTACTTCATTAAACTTAGAAGAGTCATATTGTGCCCAATATAAATAAGTCTTTGCGATATAGGCTAAAGCAGCATCTTTATGTGCTCTACCATAATTATCAGCTGAATAAGAAGTAAAAAGAGGTAATAACTCTGATGCTTTTGTCAAATCCTGAACGATATGGTCATAGTTCTCAATCACGCTTTTTGGCCTTGTATAGCTTCCTGCTGGCTGAGACATATTAGCCTCTGTAATAATAGGCACACCACCGTTATTTCCATTATCTCCATACGTATGCGCTAGCCAGAAATAAAAGAAACCACGCATAAAATAAGCCTCACCTAGTACTCTCTTCTTTAATGATTCGCTAATTTTCATTCCAGGAACATTAACAATGATATCATTAGCTCTTCGGATTACTTTATAAGCATTTTGATAAATACCATTGATATAGCCCTCATCCCCGTTTAGGTTAAAGTTTTTAATGTTATCTGCTGTTGCATTAAGACGTCCTGTTACCATATCGTCAGAAGCATTAATATACCAAAAGAACCCTCTCCCGAACATTTCATCTTCCATCATCATCTGATACAAGCTATTAGCCGCCTCTGTAGCATCCTGTTCTGTTTTCCAGAAGTTTTCATAAGATGTATTCCCTTTTGGATCTAACTCTGTAAAATCAGAACTACAAGCTCCTAGTGATAAGATTGCTGATAAACCTAATACTAAGCTATATTTAGATAAACTATATTTTTTCATAATTATAAGTGATTAAAAAGTAAATAAGAAACCTCCTGATATTGTTCTTGACACAGGATATCTTGCTACGTCCATTCCTACACCTCCTACTTCTGGATCTATACCATCATATCCAGTAATCGTAAATAAATTATCTCCAGACATGAATATTCTTAAACTAGATTTAGGAGATAGACTATTCATTACACTCTTAGGCATAGTGTATCCGATTGTTAAGTTCTTTAATCGTAAATAAGAAGCATCTTCTAAGTACCAACTAGAAGTCGTTCCATAGTTCTGATTATCATCTTTAGTAGATAATCTAGGAAGACTAGCATTCGGATTATCAGGAGTCCATGCTCCCATCACACGACTATCTAAATTATATCCTTGTAAAGAAGCATTGTAAGCTGTGAACTTATATCCGTTGAATACTTTCACATCACCTACTCCTTGGAAGAACATACTTAGATCAAAGTTTTTATATTCTAAGTTTAAACCAAAACTATAAGTAATCTTAGGTAAGTAAGCGTTCATAAACTGCTTATCATTATTATCTATCTTACCATCTCCATTGCTATCTTCAAACTTAAAGTCACCAGGTTTAGCATTAGGTTGTATTAATTTACCCTCATTAGAACGGTGCGCATCAATCTCTGATTGCGACTGGAAGATTCCTAAATAAGGAACTAAATAAGTAGAGTAAAGCGGTCTACCTACTACAGATCTATATGGAGAAAGTACCCCACGAACATTATCTCCATGAGCGATATAATCTATTCCGCTTTGGTTATATCCATTTAAGTTTACTAATTCATTTTCTAAGAAACTTGCATTCCCAAAGATCTTATAGTTTAAGTCTCCTATATGATCATTATAACTCAATGACAATTCGATACCTTTATTCAGTACTTCACCACCATTTACATCTGCTGCCGCTGTACCATGATGAGCATCTTCTAATCCTGGAATGATCATCCCTTTAGTACGCTTACTAAAGTAATCAGCCACTACGTTTAAACGTCCATTAAAGAAAGCAGCATCTAATCCAATATCAAAAGATTCTGATGTTTCCCATTTTAAATTAGGGTTAGACTGACGGTTTACATAAGTTCCTTTACCTGTAAGCATACCATCTTCTCCCATAATAATATCACTATTGCTAAGTGGTACATCAAAAGAATAATAGCCTACAGAATTAATATTTCCGATTTGTCCCCAAGAAGCTCTTAATTTTAATTCACTTATTGCATTTACATTAAAGAAGTTCTCTTGTGATATTCTCCATCCCACAGACGCAGAAGGGAATACTTCTGATTGGTTATTCTTAGCTAGACGTGAAGTAGTGTCCTTACGCAAACTTCCCGATACGAAATATCGATCATCGAAGTTATACATCACACGTCCTATCAAAGAAGTTAAGGCATCTTCATACACCTCTGTAACTGGCTTTCTGATGATAGAAGCATTACCCATATACTGGTTAAATGATTCTTCACTTCCAAAGCCTTCTCCTTGTACAGAAATATAGTCGTAATTTGTTTTTTGTGCTGAATGAATAGCCGTTAGATTAACATCATGCTTACCAAATGTCTTGTGATAAGTCAACTGGTTATCCCATATCCAATGGGTTTTTTCGTAGTTATTTTCTAATAAGTAGTTATTTAAGTTTGTTCTTCCTAACTCTGGTGCCTTAGGCGTAAATTTCTTATATTTATTACTTGTGTAATCATAACTATAAGAAGTCTTGAAGGATAGTCCATCAACGATATCATAGTTTAAATACACATTGGCATTCAAGAAATTCGTTGGATTAGATGTTGTAGGTCTTAGCAATAGTGCTACTGGATTATACACATCTCCATACGCTCCAGCAAACTGTGCTAAATCATGAGGGACTACTCCTCCAAATTTACCATCAGCATCGTATACAGGCGCTGCAGAAGGCATATATAAAGCACTGATAACACTTCCTGAATAAGAACTTGTAGTATTAGTACCAATAGCATTTGTATTTGAGTAGTATACATTCTCTCCAATAGTTACTTTATCAGTCAGCTTAGTATCTGCCTTTAATCTAAAGTTATAACGTTCAGAAAATGTTCCTATTAAAGTTCCTTCTTTTTTATTATACCCAAGAGAAGCAAAATAATTCGTATGGTCAGAAGCTCCAGAGATACTAGCATCTACATTGTGCATAGCTGCTGTTCTAAAGATTTCATCCATCCAATTTGTTCTATTCACTTGTCCCCACGGATTAAGTAGAGCATCATGCGCAGACTGTCTAGGAACTCCTGCATTATCTGCTGCCATATTATATACAGAAGCTTGCCCTTGTGCATCTAATGGTGTTGGTAAGTTTGTTGCTTTTGAAAAACCTGTATACACATTTAAAGAAACACTAGGATCTCCCTTTACTCCTTTTTTAGTTGTAATTACAATTACTCCTGAAGCAGCTTGAGCTCCGTAGATTGCAGCTGCAGCCGCATCTTTTAAGATAGATACAGATTCAATATCATTTGGGCTAATTGCTGGTCCGTAATAAGGCACACCGTCTACTACAGTAAGTGGAGCCTCATTAGCTAATGAACCTGAACCACGAATAACCATCTTACTGCTCTCAGAAGGATCTCCTCCTTGCTGCGTTACAGTTACCCCAGCAACTTGTCCTTGTAAGAAATCACTTAAATTAGACACTGGTCTAGAAGCAACTTGTTTAATATTGTCCACTGTTGCAATCGAAGTGGTAATATCTTTTTTCTTTGAAGCTCCATATCCAATTAGAACAACCTCATCTAAGATATTGCTGTCTTGTTCTAAAAGGATACTTACTAATTGAGCGCCTTGATAGTTGATCGTTTTCGTTTTGTATCCTAAATACTCCACAGAAAGAGTACCCGCTTCTTTGGCTAATTCTAGCGTAAAATTCCCATCGGCATCCGTAGTTACCCAAGTAGAATTATCCTTATTAGCGATTACTGTAGCAAAAGAAACAGGTAGGCCATCACTTTTGCCTGCTACCTTTCCTTTTACTATCACTTGTGCATGTAAGAAAGTACTACCTCCTATACATAACAGCCATACTAAGAAATGTCTTTTCATAAGATTGATTACATTGATATTTCACTTTCGAAAGTACTTCTGCTTTGTATAATACAGGGGTAATTTTCTTTCAGTCAAGTGTAATAATCTTTCAGTAAAAGGCTAATTCTATATCAGAGTAGTGTACTATTTGGACAATAACCTTTAGTTAACACTAGGATAATCTATTCTACACGTTCTTCTAGTCATTTTTAAAGTGTGAAGGACTGTGTTCAAAGCGTTTTTTAAAAGATTTACTGAAGTACTTTGGATCGTTAAAACCACATTCAAAACAGACTTCTGAAATCGTTAGGTCACCTTTCTCGATCAATACTTTTGCTTTTTGTAAGCGCATTTCAATTAATATTTCTAAAGGAGATTGCTCTACAAACTCTTTAAATAAACGATAGCACTTCATCTTAGAAATACCTAATTCTACTGTCAATTGATCTACACTGAATGAGGCATCACTAAATCTTGCATTCATCATTTCCATCCCCTTTCTAAACAAGCGCTCATTAGGTGAGAGATTCACTATAACATCCTCTGTTAGATTCGTCTTCCAAAGGAGTGTATTGCTTTCCTTGTTTTCTTTATCATAGCGAATACGCTTAAAAACCATATTATCTAATGTAGTTTTACCAACTGGTAAGTGAATAAAATCACTAACCCCCAATTGACTCAATTGCTCTTGTACAAAATAATCTACTGTCTCTGCGATATAAAAGATAAGTAACCTTTGTTTCTGAGCCAGTTTTTTAATCTGTGCAAATAGAGATAAGGTGCGATCAGACATCTCAATATTATAAAGTACTAAAGCATCATACTTATAATGCTCTATATTCCCTACCACTCTACTCACACTGTGATTATAGACCAAATTAGTATCTTCTTGTCCTGCTAATAACTGTTTGACAATTGCTTTATCCTCTTCTTTAGCATACACTAGAATATTGGTTTTATCCTTTGGGAGCACTTGTAGCTCTTCTAAGAATTCATCCCAATTCCCCTTCTCTACTCTCCTATTTTCTTCTAATGGGACTAGAGGAATAGATATGCCAAGAGAGAACACTGACTCACTATTAATGATCAGTATACCATTTAGATTCTGTAATAAAGTCTCAAAAGCTCTGTAGTAAGGACTAAAATTTCTGTTGTCATTCCAAAACGCAAATAAAGTATGACTCTCTGAGTCTAAATCAATATGTAAAACATTGTTCTTCATATAGAAGCGAACCGTTATCTGCTGATTATCTTCTAAGTATTTATAACATTCGTATAGCAGATAACGCAAACACAGTTTAAAACGCAATAAATCTACTTCTACCCACTGAGCATCTACTTCATTACACACTACTATCTCTACGCCATACTTCTCTTTTATCGCTCCCCACTCCTCTTTTAGGTGCTCTATAAAAGAAGTCATCTCTACACTTACTAATTCTATAGTGTCAAAATCCTTAACTTGCTCTATATAGTTCCACTCCCGAACCATATCATAAACTTTAATTAGTTCCTCTTTTTGTGCTGCTTCAACATTTAATTCTTCTAGTATTCCCAATGTATTAACAATAGGTTTCTTAATTCGAGATAACAAGAAGATTCTGAAATTCTCCATCTCTATATCGTCATTCTTTAATTTGCTATGTAGATTCAGTAATTCTCCTTTCTGTTGTTCTATTTCTTGATTTAAAATACTAAGTTGTTCATTTTTATTAGCGAGATGTCTCTTTTGTGCTTCCACTTCCTTTGTTCGATCTCTTACCTGTTTTTTAAGCTCGATCTCTCTCTTTCTCATCTTTCTTTGCTTGATACGTACACGCCATAAAACAATTACCCCTCCAGCGATGACAAATAAAATAACAAAGTAAGGCTGTAAGAAAAAAGGCTTTTCGATTTCAAAAGCAATCATATATACTATACGCTTGTCTTTTTGTACTGTATCACGTATCTCTATCTGATAGCGTTTATGGTCTAAATCATCTAAATTAACTTCTTTTTGAGGAAGAACCCTCCAGTCATCAAAAAGACCTACTATTCTATATTCAAATTGATTAATCGGATATTGATTAAAACCTATAGGATATAAAGTAAGACGCAATTTATTCTCATCTGGTTCAAAAAAACTAACCTTTCCCTCTTCTGCTATACGTTCATTGAGTAAGACTCTAAATTCTGGGGCTTTTTGATCATTTCTGAGATGTCCTGGATCTATGATATTTAAGCCTTTATTTCCTCCATAAAGCAAAAAGCCTTTTTTACTCTGACTATATGCTCCTTCAGAAAATTCTAGTCCTTGCCAACCAATATAATTACTAAAGTTTAAGACGTTATAAGTATGTTTATCTATTGAAGCTATTCCTTTAGTAGTACTAATCCAAACATCATCCTGAGAAGGAGTAAGACTATACACCAAATGACTAGGAAGACCATCTTCTTCTCTAATTTGCTTCTTAAGTTCATAGTCAGTATCAAATACTGATATCCCTCCTAAAGTAGCCACCCATAGATCACCTGTAAAAGCATCTGCATAAGTAGAGAATACACTATTGCCTAGCAATCCTTTTTCTTGATTAATGATATTAATCTCCCCAGATCGACAATCGTAGAATACCACCCCATGTTCTTCAGTAGCTAAAATCAATAAATTATCTTGAATAGAAATATGACGAATATGGTATTGCTTTAATTTATCTTGATTGATAAAAGGTTCAAACTTTTTAGTCAGTGCATTATACTTGCTCACACCTCCCCAGCTACCCATCCATAGATAATGATTGATATCTTCTGCAAAGGCATACGTTCTATTACTGATAAAATGCTTGGTAATTCCCTCTTGAAAAAACTCTTGTTTACCCTCTTCTATCTTTACTACTCCTGCATAGGTTCCTATCCAGATATTACCATGAGAGTCCGAGTATAAACTGCGTATTCTGTTCCAATCCTTATTCTCTTTGTATTTTTCTATAACAACTGGTACAAAAGGTTCATTACGCTTCTTTTGATAAAAAACCCCTTGTGTATAATATCCTATCCATCTACCTCCTAGCTTATCTACCGCAATAGCGCGAATGGTCTCATGTGGTAGATGAGGTTGTCTCTCTGAATGAGAAAACACATAATCAAGACTTGCCTTATTCGTCGGTAGAATAGAGACTCCACCATCTTTAGTCCCTACCCATATATTGTCAAACTTATCTATATGCAGTACCATCACCTCATTACTGAGTAAGCTATAAGGATGCTGTGGATCTACTTTATGGTTTTCGATAATCTTATATTCCCCCTCTATTGCTCTTAATAGAAAAACACCTTGGCTTTTAGTACCGATCCATGTATTCCCATTAGTCTCTGTTGCAATAGCATTGATAATGAACTCCGGAAATTGCTCTCGTATATTCTCTAGTAAACTAGCTTGCACATAATACTGAGGAGACTTCTTTCTAGCATCCTCTACTAAGTGGTCTGCCATATCACCAATATAACGAGCATCTACAGATACAAACTGACCTCCTCTAAAAGTGAACCACTTTTTTGATTCTAGCTGTACGAGAATATTGCCTTGTTCATCTAAACTCAGTACACGAGGTTCACTAGAAAAACTATAATTCTGAAAAACATCATCCTTTATCCATAAACTTATCTGTTTCCCATCAGATAAGATCCACAAGCGATCTTCTCTATCCCTTAGTAATGCATAAATATCATTACCTCCAATAGAATTAGGATTCTTAGGGTCGTGTTTATAGACCTTTACTTGTTTGCCATCGAATAGGTTTAGCCCATCCCATGTTCCTATCCAGACTGCCCCATCAGGGTGATTTGCTATACAATTAATAGAATTATTAGAAAGTCCTTCTTTTGTAGTGATTGTTTTAAAGTGGACACTTTGCCCCCAAGAAAGGCAAGAAAACAGAAAAAATATAAAAAACCAACGCATCGGCACTATTATAGCTTATAAAATGCGTAAAAATAAAGGTATTGAAATATTTAGTCTATAAGCCCAAGTTAAATTATAGTTACCTATATGTTAGAAAAAATGTTTTAATACTATACAGATAACACATCTCTTGACAATATATCCTTACTGGGATTACCAAACAACTGTATCTTATTCATTCTTTTATAATTTCATTTCTTCTTATATCATCACATAGATTAAAAATCTCTTTCCATATATCACTTTCTCTTATACCTTTAATACTCCATAAGTCCGTCCCCTCGATACTCAAATATAGATTTCTAACTCTCTCTGCTTTTTCATACATTTCTATTGATATTCTTTTATTAGTAAGTAACTTTATAAGCGTATCACAATAAAAAAATGTACGAACATTAATATCGAATACTTCAAAAATCAAATACTCTATTTCATCATCATTACGATTTAGAAGAAAAGTACCACAACAATTAAGGGTTTCTAAAAAATAGCTATACGATTGCTCTTCACTAATCTCTTTCATCTTATTTCTCACTATTAATCTTCCTTTTATCACAAATATTCTCCGTTATTCCCCATACATCTTGTCTCATAAAAATAACATCTATTAAGTATTGCTTTCCTCAAGCATTATTTAAACCATAACTAATAAGCCTTTTAGCAATATCTAGATCGCTTACATTCTTATAGGTCTCTTGATTTGATTCTTCGATCATGTCAAGAAACACATAGAAATCAAATAAACTTGACAACACTATATTATTAGCTTCAAACTCTAACACTCCTTCTGTCTGTTCTATTTCAAAAAAAGAGAGCTCGTTATCTATTTGAAAAGGTTTTTCCATATATATTTCGATAACCTCTGAATCAACATTTAGGAAGTACAACTTACAAAAGTCCTGATAAGTCCCTCCTTTTCTGAAATATTTCACTAAGTCCACTAACTTCATTGTATCATCTAATTATAACATCTACATTACTGCTATACAACTACAGTATCATTCTAGATAAAGCAGTGTTTTTTAATTTAAGGTAAATCATTTGCTATTATTAGAGTATTAATACATGAATAGCATTTCCTCACACTTTGAATAAAATTAATCAAAATAACAAAACCAAAATACAACAATTCAAATAGCTATATAAAACAATTCCCATTGCTTAATTCTCTTAGACACACCACCTATTTCTCCCCTTACCTCCTACACCCTCTTTTCTCCTATCTATTTTTTTACTACCTTTGCCTGCAGTAAAGGCTTTGACTCAATGGTTATTATTGAGAATATTCTTCTATTCAAAGTCTGGTACATCTTACCAAAAAGAAAGCACAAACCACAGCTTTCAAAATCTCAATTTCAAAATTTTAACAAGTTTTTTAACATCGTAAATTCACTGCGAACCGAGTATTCATGCGGTCTCCGTTGTGGTTTGTTCGGAAAGTGTTCGGAAAACACCCCCTTTTTCCGAACACTTTGCAAAGAACTTCCGAACAACGCTCAAACAATCTTCCCGAAAGCCTTGATATCACTGACTTTGTCGCGTGCTGTAAATTCCTGAAAAACGCCTATATGTTAATTTTTTTAACAGCTGTGATTTGTCCTGTTTTTAGATTTTAGATTGGTTAAAATATTCTCATATTTAGAATTTTAATAGGCTTTAGTATCTATTGAACAGTCTAATAATCAATTAATAATACCATAGAAAAACTTTGATTACACCATTCTTTCATTTCATTCCTAAGAAAAGGAACGTTGCTTTTAGTCCTTTATTCTAAGACAAAAAAAAGAGCCCGAAGGCTCTTTTTTCACTAATTACCACGATTATTTTAACTATAATATTCTTCTTCACTCTATTATTTTTCCTGTGTCTAGGTTAAATTATAATTCTCTAAATATTAAAAAATAGATTCTTAAAATAGGAGCTAAAAAAAGATAAACATAATCCACCACCCACATATACTCATCGTTTACTCAATTATATCACTAATCTTATATAAATGGTATAAACCAATATAACAATCAAATTCTACTAAGTAATTATTTATAAAACAATAGTAAGCAATAGTATCTATTGTTTTAGGATCTACATCCTGCTTTAAAATATATTGATCAGATAAAGATTTTGAAAAATACAAATCAATAAATTCATCAAAACTCAATCTCTCATATTCTCCTGTTACACTATCTACTAAATCAAAACAAGAAGTTTCTTTTGAATTATCCAATACTCTCTGTTGATTTAGTGTTTTTTCAATAAACTCATAGAATGTAACCGATTTACTAGACTGATCATAAAGCCTCATTAAACTAGTCAAACGAATTACAGTAACTTGTTTTTCAGAGCATCTAGCGTATAGATTTATAAAATTATAATTTGATGGTAGAGTATCTCTATCATCAGTTACTTGTAGCGGATAATCAAATGCTAATTTTTCCAAAAAATGCTTGTCTAAATTAATACCGCTTTTATCTGTACATCCATACAAAACAAGCAGAACAAACAATAGTATTAATCTTTTCATCACTTAAATCTAAACTTTATTTAGATCTAAATTAATGTAATAATTTAAATATCTACATTTGTAAACATAAAAAAAGAGGTTCTAAAACTAGTCATGGTCGGAAGATTAATCTTCCGACCATGACTACCCGAAGGCTCTTTCTAATTTATTGTTTCAATACCCATGAGAAAATCAATGGGGCTACAATAGTAGCATCTGATTCGATTACATAACTTGGTGTATCTACGTCTAGTTTACCCCAAGTAATCTTCTCGTTTGGAATACATCCTGAGTAAGATCCAAAAGAAGTGGTAGAATCTGTAATCTGACAGTAGTATCTCCATCTCAATACTGAATCATCCTCTAAATCCTGTGCCCACATAGGAGCTACACACATAGCGAAATCTCCAGCAATACCTCCTCCTATCTGGAAGAAACCAACTCCCTGATCTACAGCATTCTTTTTATACCAATCTGCTAACCACACCATATAGTCTATTCCACTGTTCACTGTTCTAGACTTCAATTCCCCCTTGATTACATAAGAAGCGAAGATATTCCCCATCGTAGAGTCTTCCCATCCTGGTACTACGATTGGTAAGTTTTTTTCTGCAGCAGCTAGCATCCATGAGTTTTTAGGATCTATCTCATAATGCTCTTCTAACACACCGCTTAATAGTAACTTATACATATACTCATGTGGAAAATAACTCTCACCTGCTGCTTCGCTATCTTTCCATATTTTCTCGATATGCCCTTGTATTCTTCTAAATGCTTCTTCTTCAGGGATACACGTATCCGTAACACGGTTATATTTATTCTCTAACAGCGCTAACTCATCCTCAGGAGTTAAGTCTCTATAGTTAGGAATTCTTTTATAATGAGAATGCGCTACTAAGTTCATAATATCCTCCTCTAAGTTAGCCCCTGTACATGAAATAATAGCTACTTTGTCCTGTCTAATCATCTCTGCTAATGAGATTCCTAGCTCAGCAGTACTCATCGCACCTGCAAGAGAAATAAGCATCTTCCCTCCTTCATCTAAAAACTTTTCATACCCTTGAGCAGCATCTACTACAGTTGCTGAGTTAAAGTGGCGATAATTATGCGCCATAAATTGAGAAATAGGTCCTCTATTTTCCATTTTACTTGTATTGATTAAATTATTATTTAATAATGATATAGCCTTATCACGCTATTTTTGGGATACAAAGATTAGGATATAGAAAAAGGTTTTTTTTATCAAATGATAAAAAATTTTTTACATTTTTAGCAGTTATAATCCATACTCTAATCAGGTTAAATTTTTGTACTTCAATAAAAATAACTTTATTTGTAATAGAGGGATTCCTCTATCGAATAACAACCAAAACAAATATTATGACACAAGCAATCCAAGATCTATATCCTGAGAGCTTAGCGCACTGCTATGGCTGTGGAAAAAACAATCCTAATGGACATCAACTAAAAACATATCTTGACGGAGAAGAAACAATCGCTCGTTTTACTCCAGATACTAAATACACTGCTATACCAGGAAGCGTATATGGTGGTTTAATCGCTTCTCTACTAGACTGTCATGGTACAGGATCAGCAGCGGCATTTTTGTGTAAGCACAATAATATCCCACTAGAAGACACTATACCTGTGAGATGTGTAACAGCTTCTCTTAAAGTTGATTTTAAAGCCTCTACTCCTATGGGAGAAGAACTAGTGCTAAAGGGTAAACTAAGAAGCATAGAGGGCAGAAAGGTATGGGTAGATCTAACCCTAGAGGCTAATGGAATAATCTGTGCTACGGGTGAAATCTTAGCTATCCAATTAAAAGAGTAAGGGTTTGTATTTTTGTGATGTCGTTTTTTTATAAAATCGCGATGGTGTGAAATCGATTGGTCTATGCTGTCCATGTATAGTATATCACACCCTCTAAGTACATTATAGAGGTGCATACACACCACGAATTAAATATCTGCGACAGCACAAGTAGTAAAGCCTTATTAGCAATACAGCTAAAAGAGTAATCATATATGTTAAAAAAGGGAACCTCAATATAAGGTTCCCTTTTTTTAACTTACACTATATCAACAACTAGTAAAATCATTTAGTCTATAATATTAGAGTAAACTGTATTAAGCCCGTAGGGCAAGACTGTAAACTAATTACTGTGAACCGTTAACCTCCTAAGGACTATGTGTCAAGCCATTGCTTTATCGCTCGTGTTCTTTCTCTACTTAGATCTACCTCTACATCACCCTGTAATACTACACTTACCTTACTGTTTAGATTATTCTGAATAGCAGTGATGCTCTCGTAGCTTATTAGATATTGTCTAGATATTCTAAAGAATCGATTAGGATCTAATTCTGATTCTAGTTCTTCCATAGTGAATGGTAATACGTGAACAGATTTATCAAACATAACTGCTTTAGACAAACGAAATTCCGTATAGATATAGGCAATATCACTTGTCTGTACAACTTTATACCTATCGTTATTACTCAGTAAAAAACGTGTTCTATAACTCTGTTTCTTTCCGTGTATAACTTCGGTTAGATTACTTAAGATTTCTTTATCTAAGACCTGTAATTGATGCAGTTTTTTATACTTCGCTATGCTTTGTTCTAAGGCAGATTTTTTGATTGGTTTTAATAAATAATCTATACTGTTAACCTGAAATACTTGTAAGGCATACTGATCATAAGCTGTCGTAAAAACAATCGGTACATTTACTTCTATAGCATCAAATATTTCGAAGCATACTCCATCTCCTAATCTTATATCCATAAAGATTAGGTCAATATCATCATGCTGTTCTAGCCATTCTATACAGTCCTCTACACCTTCTATAACCTGTACGACCTGAATATCTTCTTTTATATCCTGAAGTAAGGTAGTCAGATGCTGTGCATTATACTGTTCGTCTTCTACTATCAATACTTTTATCATAGCTTATAACAATGGGATTTTAACTCTAAAAACGGATACGGTCTGTTCTATCACGACCTCTCTGTCTTCGATCAGTAAGTATCTCTTCTTTATATTCGTCAGTCCTAACTTAGAAGAATGAGGAAGAGTGTTCAATAATTGGAGGTTATTCTCAATAATTAAATATTCTTCTTCCCCATAAATATTCACAAAGAGGGGACTTTTTTTGGTTGCTTTATTGTGTTTTATTGCGTTTTCTAATAACAATTGTAAAGTCATGGGTGGAATCTTCATTCCTAACAGCTCTGGTCTGACATTGATCTCTACTTGTATACTTTCGCCAAAGCGAATCTTAATCAAGTATAAATAATCAATCAAGAACTGTATCTCCTTGGCTAGACTGACTAAGTCATGCTCTAGGTTTACCAATAGATAGCGTTGCACATCAGACAATCGCTCTAAGAATTCACTTGCTTTCTCTTTATCTTCTTGGATTAGGCTTCTTAGTACACTGTAATTATTAAACATAAAGTGTGGGTCTAATTGAGCTTTTAAAGATGCTAGTTGGCTCTGTAATACTATTTCTTTCATCTGTGCATTTTCATAAACAGACTCTTTCCACATCTTTACTAGCTTTCTTCCATTGTGTACAACAATAACAAAGACAGTAAGGCATAAGCCTATAAAAAACATCTGTCTAGCGCCTAACCAGTCTTCTCGTGCTGTATGATCTTGATCTATTAAATAGTAATCTGTCACAATAACTAAAAATAAGAAGACTACAACACAAATAATCACATGCAATACTCCAAACCGAATTACTTCTTTTATAGAATACGTCTTTATCGGCAATCGGTCTGACAGATAAATACCTAGGGTAGTCACAATCCAACTGATAGCTATAAACCAAATCACATCTGCCGTAAAGGTATATCCACTCTCAAAAGAAACTATCTGATACTGATCTGCAGTACTAATAATGTACAACGAAAAAATAAAAAACAACGCTACTAAGAGCGTTAAAGCTACTCTATACCTCCATTCTTTCTTACTCCTCTTTTGCTTTTGTGTTTTCATTACAGATTAAAATTATGCTATTCTTTCCTGATTTTTTCGATTATATACCTAAAGTAACAAAAAACAAAGCTCGTTTTACATTTTTTATAACTGAACTTGTCTTCCTTAGTCTTAAGTTAAGAAATAGCTCTCAATTACAATACCAGAATAGCATTTAACCTATTACTTTCATCATATAATAATACCCTGAAAAGCCAAGTTTATCACTTGTTCGTTCGTCTAATTCGTTGTATTTCACTTCTACAAAACCTATTTGCTCATATAGTTTTTTTGCACGAGGGTTCTCTTTAATTACATCTAAACTTACATATCTTGCATGATGTTCTAAAGCTAACTTTTCTACTTCTTCTAATAGCATTTTTCCGACTCCTAATCCTCTAAAATTCTCATCTACCGCAATAGCATCTACATAGACCACATCCTTATCTCTCTTAGAAGGAAAGTACATAATGAGCTGCATCATCTTATAAAGTCCTCTTATCAGCCCATATACCTTAATCATAATACTCAGAGAAATATTCAAAGTACATTGACCATTGTGTTGATAAGCTGCTACACCTATTAATTCTCCTTCACTAGAACGTGCCACGATAATATGCTTAGCATCTAGAGATGCTAAAATAACTTGATGTATTTCTTCCTCTGTCCCTAGTATTCCTTTTAGTTTTTCATTAAAAGCCTGTTGCAAAACATGAGCCGCAGTACTGCGATATCCCCTGCCCAAATATCTATTTATTCTCATCTTCTCTTATTATTCTTACACAAAAATACAGGAGTATTCAGCTCTTATAGGGTATAGATACATCAATTGACATTTTTTGCTCTTGAATAACCTATTCACTTCTATTTAACCCAGATTATGCAATAGACATATAAACGAAAAGTAATTATACAAAATAGGTCTGAATTAGTGATTAAAGCATACTATAGTATGGTTTTAGAGCTAATGAAAGAACTATGAAGTAGAATTGCTTTGTAGTATTTGGCTAATGCGTAATGTGGGTTTAAGCTTAATTGCACTATAATCATCGTTTCGGTGGCTTTAGTATAGAAATGAGTTAGTTAATGTAAAAGTTCCAATAATCCATAAAACATCCTAATACATTTGCCTCAGAAATAAATGCTAATGCTATTTTAATTATGAAGCAACTATTATTAATTCTATTAGGGGTAATGACTTTACCTTCTTGGGCTCAATCTCAATTACAAGGGGTGATAAAAGACACACAAGCCAATCCTATCGGATGGGCAACTGTAATCTTGCAAGCAACGGACAATCCTAAAGAGGAATACTTTATCACAAGTGAGGAAGATGGAACTTTTGTTTTCACAGATATAAAATCAAAAGGAAGTTTTAAACTAACTGCTAGCTTTATAGGGTATAAAGATACAGTCTCTACTATCACTATAAATGATCATACAACACCGATCAATCTAATCATACAAAGTGACGAAAACATCTTAGATGAGGTAATGATCACCAGCCATAGAAAGGCTCTTAAAGTAACTCCTGGCAAAGCTACATTAAATATAGAGCAGAGTAACTTAGCACAAACACAGTCTGCCTATGATGTACTAAAAACACTCCCTGGGGTTACTATTAGTCAAAATGGAGAGTTAAAAATAAAAGGCAAATCAGGTGTCACGGTATTAATGGACGGGCAGCCTACTCAGCTATCTGCAGAACAATTAAAGACCATACTTAAAGGGACTCCTGGCTCTACTTTAGAGTCTATAGAAATTATGAATATACCACCTGCTAATATAGATGCTTCTGGTACAGGTGGAGTAATTAATATTATCTCTAAGAAAAAGCTAGTTCAGGGCTTTTATGGAACAGTTAATTCAACAGTCGGTATTAGTAATAAAGTAAGCACAGATCACTCCTTAAACTTAGGGTATGGCAATGACAACTGGAACTATAACTTCTTGTATTCATTTAGCTATTCTCCTGATAGATTAAGAGAGAGATATGATAAAAAAGATCTGGCTTCATTAGATCATACATGGTCAAATCAGTATCAGTTCTCGGTTCTTAATAGTAAATCTCACTTAGTCAAACTAGATATAGATAGAACATTCCAGAATGGTCATGTACTAAGCTTAAAAACGTCTATGGATTATAACGATACTCCTAGTACAGTACATACCAACACAGCGTTAGGAAACAATAACGATCTCTATCACAGTGTACAGAAGAATGAAAGCAAGAGTAAATTGACTAGTTTTAAAGCTGATGTAATCTATAAAATGAAAATAGCAGAAAAGGAAAGTTGGACTACTTCCATTGGTACCATGTATGTCAAATCAGATATCAATGATGTAATCTATGGTAATAATGGACAACTATTACTACCACACGCCTTACTGACCAAACAGCAGAATAAATATCCTACAGATAGAAAAGAGTTCAATTTTAAATCTGATTATCAGAAACAACTGTGGGATGAAGAAAATACAACTGCAAAAGTAGAGTTTGGCGTAAAGAGTAATTATTCTATTCTGAAAACAGATGAACGTTTATATACATTCATCTCCAATGGAAACGACATTAATGCTTTGCACAAAAGTCAATTTGAATATAAAACAGGTGTACATGCTTTCTATGGATCAGTAGATATGACATTCGATAAATGGGCTATAACAGCAGGTTTAAGAGGAGAATACACACATATCAATGGAGATACCTTAGCTCATAAAAAGTTAATAAAACAAGATTACTTCTCGCTATTCCCTACTGTACAACTAACGTATACAGCTAGTGATTACTATTCTGTAATGGCTTCTTACTCTAGAAGAATAGAAAGACCTGAGTTCGATAAATTAAACCCTGCTATTCGTTATCTAAATAGTACAACAACATCAATGGGTAATCCTAATCTACAGCCTGAATATTCTAATAATATAGAATTAGATCAGCAGTTCTTAGGTTTCATAGATTTATCTATCGGATATAGTCGCATTACAGACCCTATGCTATACAGCTATTTCAACGAAGGAATAAACAAGTCATATTTCACAAGTATTAATGGCAAAAGTAGAAGTGAATGGTATGCTTCGTTATCTGCTCCTATACCAGGTATCAACTGGTGGGAAAACTACCATGGGGTTTACTTTTTTAATACTCGATTTGACAATAACTTAATCAATGAGAATAAAAATAGTGTTGGGGTATTTACCTATAACAACTTTAAGTTGCCTTATAATATGAATATCGAGCTTACTGCTTGGTACCAAAACGGAGGAATAGAGTCTAACTTTAGATATCGTTCATTAGGAGAAGTAAACTTGGGAGTCAGTAAGAAATTCTTAAATGAGAAATTTACAACTACACTTGCAGTAAGTGATCTGTTCAAAACAGGAGGTATTAGAACAACAATTTTAGAACATCCTGATCAACTGACCAACTTCACTGTAAAGAATGATATGAGAGTATTCAAACTAGGAATAACTTATAATTTCGGTGGAAAGAACAAAAAAGGAGATGTTCCACAAGAGGAAACAACGATAAACAAAGGACATTCTCCTGTCAAAATTATTAAATAGACCATCAAATAATTATGTTTCAATAGGTCAATGAAGTATGTATTATTTTCAACTTCTTCACTATTCTTATATAATGCATATCGTAGTTGACCTCGGAGAGGCTGTCTTATTAGGCAGCCTCTTATCGTTTATACACTTCCTATTATTCTAACTTTAATGCCAAATACTCTTTCACGATAGGAATATCAGCTTCAGCCCAATCGTAGTTTAATAAATCCTGATAATCAACCCATAAGACTTGAGCGTGTTCTTTTAATTCAAACTCTTGTGAAGTTGTACTACAAATAAAAGGAAATAATTCTAGAGAAAATGTATCATAGTGATGACTTACAGGTGTTAGCCTTGATTGTACTACAATATTTAGATTGAGTTCTTCTTTTACCTCCCTTACAATACATACTTCATCTTTCTCCCCTCTTTCAACCTTACCCCCAGGGAACTCCCATTTATAAGGTAATAGCATATTCTGATTTCGCTGAGCTATCAAAACCTTCTGATTAAACTCAATGATGGCACAAGTAACCCTTAACATAATAATAAATTTTAACATTTATAAAAAACACAATCCAATATACGATTTACACAACAATAAGCTTATATCATCTCTTTAAAACAACTATCTAATTAAATACAAGACACTTATATCCTCTAAAATGCAATATTACATCTTTATTATTGTTAGTATCCTGACTTTCACTAGTATACTAAAGGTATACTTTATGTTAATACCACTCCTGTTGGATTGCATATATTATGAGATACACATACATTTGCACTGCTTTTAACGATAAAAAAGCTTTATTTTCTTTGTTCGAAACACAAGTTGGTAATAAAGATCTATCCTAAATTGAATATATATTGCCCCACAATTGAAAATAAATTAAATTGCTATGAGAAAAAAGCCTCAAAAGACAAATGTCTAATGAGGCTTTTTTTTATTTTATCTCTTTAATTCTAGTTCCTTTACCTCTCCTGTCAACATATCTAAGGTATGATAAGTATATAATAGTACTTCATTACCAAAGAGCGCATCTTGTATTCTACCTCTATATTGATATCCTTCTATGGTATTTACCAGTACTCCTGTTTTTACATTCAAGACAAACTCTGCTCCCCAATTATTGGTCTCAGTAGAGGATGCTTCTAACATTAGATATTGATTATCTTCTGACAGTAACATACTTGACGAATTAATACGTACAGGTGATTCTAGTAACGTATTAAAATCAACAGACCAAATCACCTTATATGATAAATCAAGGCAATAAACAATACTACTTTCTGTCAACGCAATTAAATGTTGACTATCATTAGTATACTCTACCTTACCTATCTTTTCTTTTAGGCTAGTTTTTATCTTCTCTGTTTCGCCTGAGACAAAGTCAAATAAATAAAGTGTATCCTTAAAAGTCTCTGAAGGAGCAATGAATTGATTCTTCTCTTTATTAAAACTTCCTTGATAAGTACGGATATTTTTAGGCATTTCTGCTATAATCTCTTTGGTCGCTAAGTCTAAACAAAAAGGTTTTTTATTATGAGCAACGATTAGTACTTTATCAGAGTCTAAACTGAACTCTGCATCATATATAAAATAAGTATTCGTAAAAAACACTTGTTCTTGTGTATCTACACGTAGGATAGCAAAATCTGTTTTAAACGCTCTAGTCGTCTCTGATATTTTATTTATAGCGATATACTTTCCGTCTGGAGAAATGGCATTAATACGCCATTCTTTATAATCTGCAAAGCGAATAACTCGCTCTTCTAGAAAGTCATATAACATTAACCCTTCTTCGTTGCGGTCTTTTTGATATTCAAATAATCCTCTTTTTGCTATTCTATTTATTTTCATCTATGCTTATCTTGTTACTTTGATTCCCTCAAAGCCTTATTGAGCCTGCAAGATAGAAAATCGAGTAAGAAAATCAGCAATTAGTACAGAAGATATTCACAGTGGTATTACCAAGGCATTTTATCTGTTTTTACCTCGTTAGACAGGTCAAAAGAAGCACTGAAATAGCCTGTACTATCTACTCTCTTTAGATTATAAGTATATGTATTATCCTTAATCGTCACCCACCATACATTCCCTGCTATTGTACTCATCATATCTACTGTCTCTTGATCTGATGGGAAAAATTGCATATCAGCAAATCCTGTATTGGTAGCAGTACCTCCATACATCGTGATATCATCTGGTGTTCCGTCCTGGTGTCTATGATCGTGCTTTAGCTTTACTAGTCCATTCTCTAGTGTAAATACCCAAGTACGAGATAAATCTTCACCTACAAAGAATGAGATCTTCACCTCCTCCTCTTTACAAGAGATTACCTTCATCAATAACTCTTTATCTTTAAAATCAGCAGGTACATTAGGAGACACGATTTGACCTGCATATGCTTTTCCACAGTGAGCAGCGAGAGACGCTAAGAATTTCTTAGGATTATCTATGGTCTTCTGTGCAAAAGAAGTAATAGTCATTAAGCAAATCACAAGGGTAAATAAAACACGCTTCATAAATATAAATTAATTAGTTTGCTCCAAACATAGACATTTTAAATTCAATTAACTATCAAGCATATAAAAAAACAAGGCTACTTAGTATACTAAATAGCCTTGTTCTTGTTTGGATCTGACACGCTTTATATTACGGTAATAAAATAAATAGCAATAGTGTCTAGATCTAAGCGATTATATATTCTTGAAAAATCTTCTTTGCTTTCTTTACTCCTACTTCTTTTTTGTACTTGTCATGAGAGGAGATATACACTACAGGAGCGCTCTTACACATTCCTTGACATTTCATCTTACACAAAGAGTAATCGTTAGAAAGCCCACTCTCTTCTAATAAAGCTTTAAAACAACTTTTAGTCTCTTCATTATATCTACAGCATTTTTTTCCATCACAAACGAAGATAGTTCTCTCACCTTTCTTAACTTTACTCATAGTTTTAGAATTTGATACAAATATATTTATTTTTATCTATTCTAAATTAACTAAATAAAATTTAGCACACTTTTATGAAATTAAGATATTGGTTGATATTATTTGTTTGTTCTATTCTTACTTTTAATATTATTACACGTTTTCCTGATGCTATTGAAGCCTTTTATACAAATGGTTTTTATTTCTATTTATGTAATGTTTTCAATACGATTACCAGTCTATTCCCTTTTTCTGTAGGAGATATACTATATACCATTATAGGGTTATTTCTTATCCATAAGTTTTATCAAGTTTTTAAAAAATACAAAGGATGGAAGAAAATCACAATGGCTTGTGCGGCATTAACTTTTAAATGTATTGTTATATTCTATATTCTATTTAATATAGGTTGGGGATTAAACAACTTTAGGCCAACTCTAGAAAGCCAATTAGGAATAGAACGTGGCTATGATCAGGAGAAGTTATTAAATCTAACAACCAAATTAATACAAAGAGCTAATCTATTACAACTAGCTATTACAAATGACAGTACGATAGCTGTAAAGCTAAAACAAGATATCAATACAATATTAGCTGATTCAAAAAAAGGTATTGAACAAATAACCTTCTTGCATCAAATTGATAATACCAACTCATTAGCAATCAAAGAGTCTTTATTTAGCCTTCCTTTAACTTATATGGGGTTCTCTGGATATATCAATCCTTTTACATTAGAAGCGCAGGTAAACAATAAAATACCTACCCTTACCATGATTGTCACAGCATCTCATGAGATGTCTCATCAGTTAGGGTTTGCAAAAGAAAGTGACGCTAACTTTATAGGCTTTATGGCGGCATATAATCAAAAAGATACTGCTTATCAATATGCAGCTATTATCTATGCCCTTAGATACTGTGTGTCCAATATCAATGATAGAGATTCAGTAGAAGTTAAAGCTTTATTTGAAACAATACACCAAGGAGTGAAAGATAACCTAAACGAGAATATTATATTCTGGAGTGAATATAAGAATATCACGGATTCTTTCTTTAAGGTATTTTACAATGGCTTCTTAAAACTTAATAATCAAAAAGAAGGCCTACAATCTTATAATAAGTTTGTAGACCTTCTGATAAATTATGATTTAAAAAATCCTATTCTATAAGACTTTATTCTCTTTCATCCACTTTGTTTTTAAATGGTCGAATGATTAAACGAGCTTGTCTGTCAAACATCATATAGTTATACATCCAGTTCCAGAATACAACTAATTTGTTTCTAAATCCAATTAAAGACATCAAATGAACAAACATCCATACAAACCAAGCAAAGAAACCGCTAAATTGGAACTTAGGTAAGTCCACCACAGCTTTATTACGTCCAATGGTTGCCATAGATCCTTTATCATTATATACAAATGATTTTAAAGGTTGACCATCTCTTAATCTAATCAAGTTATTCGCTAATAATTCTCCTTGCTGTATAGCAGGCTGAGCCATCATAGGGTGTCCCATAGGAGTCTTATCTGTCATCATAGTAGCGACATCACCGATAGCAAAGATATCTGTAAAGCCTTCCACTTGATTGTATTCATTTACTTTTATTCTATTTCCTCTTTGAATAACAGTGGCATCAAAACCATCTACAGTAGCTCCCATTACTCCTGCTGTCCAAATCACCGTTTCTGCTGTGAACTCTTTACCTGATTTTGTATATACTTTCTTACCTTTATAATCTGTTACTATTTCACCTAAGTATACTTTCACACCTAGGTTCTCTAAGAATTCCTGTGCTTTTCTAGATGATTTCTCACTCATTGCATCAAGTACTTTATTAGCACCTTGAATCACGTTGATTTCCATCTTATTAAAGTCTAAGTCCGGGTAATCCTTAGGCAATACATGCTTCTTCATTTCTGCTAAAGCACCTGCAAGTTCAACCCCAGTAGGTCCTGCTCCAACGATCACAAAATTCATTAATGCTTTCTGCTCTTGATCATCTGTAGTCTGTAAAGCCTCTTCAAAGTTCTCTAATACTAAACTACGGATATCTAATGATTCAGGGATAGTCTTCATTGCCATACTATTCTTAGTAATGTTTTCATTACCAAAGAAATTTGTCTTAGATCCTGTAGCAATTACAACATAGTCATAAAAAATCGTACCAATATCAGCAACTACCTTCTTATTTTCAGTATCTATACGTTGAACATTAGCTAATCTAAAGTAAATCTCTTCATAATTTTGTACAACTTTACGAATAGGATATGCAATAGATCCTGACTCCAATCCTCCTGTTGCTACTTGATACAACAGTGGTTGAAACGTATGATAATTATGCTTATCTAAAAGCACAACTTGAAAATTTTTGTTCTTTAGTTTTTTAGCAAGTGCTAAACCCCCAAAACCTCCACCAATAATAACAACACGTGGGCGCTTTGAAGTAGGAATATTCATCATAATCACTCGATTTTTACAATGCAAATTTACAATAATTAATTCGCATTGATAAAAATTTCAGTTTTCTAAATTTCGCTTAATCTATGTTCTAATTTAAGACAAAAGAAGATTTAAAGCCCTATTTTTATTGATTTGATAATTTGAGTTACGCTAATTATAGAACTTTTACTTCTAATGCTAAAAAACTAACAATTACATTATTTTAATAATTTTCATACGTTTTTGACAAATACCTGAACTTTATAATTTTACTTAGTATACGATTATGAAAAAAGGCAAGCTGTTATTCACAACTTGCCTTTTCTCTATGTAATAATCAATGATTATTTAAAATTATTTCTAATATTTCGTATTAAGGGTTCTAATCCATTTAATTTTAACTCATAGATTAGACCTAATTGTTCTCCTAGTTTACCCTTTGGGAAGCCTTTATTATGATACCAAACGATATAATGTTCTGGTAAATCAATCAAATACCTTCCTTCATATTTGCCATAAGGCATTTTAGTATGAGCGAGTTCTACTAAGTACTTTTCATTATCTATCATTAGTTAAGCACCTTTACATTTAAGTCTGTATCATACTGTAGTAAGTATACTCCACTATTTCTAAGTGTTCCTTCTGGATTTCTACTATAACTAAATCTATTCTCTATTTCTTGAGATTTTTTACCAATAGTTGGTATAAACCCTTCTTTCTGGAACATTCTGAAAATCACATCTAATGTCACATCAAATCCTCTTGTAGCAAAACGATTAGGATACACATTATATCTGTTTTTATACTCTTGTCCAAATAAAGATTCAGATCTAGACTCTCTTGAATCTCTCGTTACTGAAGGGAAAGTATATTTTAAATCAACTAAAGTCTCTATTCTAATCTCACTGTAATCAAAGACATCTGACTTGTCAAAAGAGGCAATCTGAATATCATAATCCTTTGTTTTATTCTTTAACTTATCTGTGAATAATAATGCCGATGCTATACTATTAGAATCTAGTACAAAGACATTTTTCTTATCTTTTACTAGCGTTTTATCTATCTCTCCTATTTGACTAGTACTAATCATTTTTATCTCAGGAAAGTACTGATTCATAAACTGCTTTGTCGATTGTTTTTTATCATCAACAATTACGGTAATCTTAGCGCCTGTCTTCTTAAAGTACTCTAGTAACTGATTTTTAAGCACATTACTATAAGGCATAGTCTGTACAAGTCTATTAGACGCAGTAGCTTTCTCATTTGACAATGGAGACACTAGTATTACTTTGTCATTAGGCAAAGCCTTTACAGCAGCATCTACATTACTCTGATAAAATGGCCCAATAATCACATCTGTATTACTAAAGTCTTTAGAGTTAAATAAGCTCTTCACACCACTACTATTCTTGCTTTCACTAGAATCATAGACATTTACGGTTAAAGGTAGATTAAGACTCTCTGCATACTCTACAGCCATCTTAGCTCCTGAGTAGAAGTCTAAAGTCATATTCAAGAACCCATCAGAACTCAATTTCGCATCTATATTATCTCCTAACTTATCGATATTAAAAGGCAACAATAACGCTAACTCCTTATGATCTAATCGACTAATAGAATTACTCAAATCAACATAACCTCCTGTTGTATCAACTGTCAAATAACCTTCATTCTCCTCTTTAGGCATATTTTCTTCTACAGCAATATCTAGACCTTCTTTATAAGGCAATATTAACTCCATACCGCTCTTTAATCCTTGTTGAAGATCTGGGTTAAGCTTAATAATCTCCTTAATAGGCACATCATACTTACGACTTATACTATATAGCGTTTGTTGTGGTTCTACTATTAAGCGAATAAACTTATTCTCTTTAGGAGTCTCTGGAGTTACCTCCACTACCTTAGCCTTTGCCTGAAAACCATAAGCAGGCACTTTTATCGTTTGCCCACTTTTAAGACCATCTTTTAGCTCTGGATTCAGCTCTAGTAATCTCTGTACAGAAGTATTGTACGTTACAGCTAGACTATAAAGCGTTGCCTTAGGTTCTACATCTATATTTCTGTAATAGATATTATTAATATCCTTAATTGTATCTGCTGTAGACGATGGTAATGTAGCTGGTATCTTCTTTGGCTTATCCTGTTCATACTGAGTCACATCCATTGAAGATGATTTCTTAGTATTAGGAGCAACAATAATCTCACTATCTGCTAATAACCCCGTTTCTTTTAAAGAAGGATTCCATGTATGTAGATCATTGATAGATACATTGTATTTTTTACTAATACTATACATTGTCTCCTTAGGTTGCACAGTATGCGTTCCTTTAGAAGTAGAAGTATTTTTTGTCTTCTCATCATTTTTCAATAAAGGATTAGCCCCTTTATTCTTTTCTTTCTCTACAAAGTCCTTCGTAGGAATTAATAAAAAACTATTCTCATTGATTCCATTCTTTGCATCAGGATTATACTTCAGTATTTCACTCACAGGTATATCATAATCTCTAGAGATCTTACTTACAGTATCTCCTTTATTCACTCTATACTGAATAAACGAACCCGACTGAGCTAGAACAGACGATGTAAAAACAAATGCCGTTAAGGCTATAAATATCTTCTTTTTCATTAGCAATACAATTTATAAAAAACGATAAGTCGCTATAACAAAGTTACAGCGACTTATTGAATTATTTAAATTATTCCCACTCAATTGTTGCAGGCGGTTTAGAACTAATATCGTAAACCACTCTGTTTACACCTTTTACGCGGTTAATTATTTTATTTGAAATCTCCATTAAGAACTCATAAGGTAAGTGTACCCAGTCTGCAGTCATACCATCTGTAGAAGCAACTGCTCTTAGTGCTACTACTTTTTCGTAAGTACGCTCATCCCCCATTACACCTACACTATTTACAGGTAGAAGGATTGCTCCTGCTTGCCATACAGAGTTATAAAGACCATGTTCTCTAAGTCCTTCTATAAAGATAGCATCTACTTCTTGTAATAATCTTACTTTCTCTTGAGTGATATCTCCTAAGATTCTAATTGCAAGACCTGGTCCTGGGAAAGGATGTCTTCCTAATAACTCAGGGTCTATACCTAAAGAAGCTCCTACTCTACGTACCTCATCTTTAAACAACATACGCAAAGGCTCTACTACTTTTAATTTCATAAAGTCAGGTAAACCTCCTACGTTATGGTGAGATTTAATAGTAGCTGATGGCCCTTTTACAGAGATAGACTCGATTACGTCAGGATATATAGTACCTTGACCTAAGAAAGTAGCATCTTCGATTAATTTAGATTCATCATCAAATACATCGATAAAAGACTTACCAATAGCTTTACGTTTTTGCTCTGGATCTTCTAGACCTGCTAGAGCTTCCATAAAACGATCAGTAGCATCTACTCCTTTTACGTTTAACCCCATTCCATTGTATTGATTTAATACATTTTGGAACTCGTTTTTACGTAATAATCCATTATTTACAAAGATACAGTGTAAATTCTCTCCAATTGCTTTGTGTAATAACACAGCAGCTACTGTAGAATCTACCCCTCCAGATAAAGCCAAAACAACTTTCTCTGATCCAATTTTATTTCTTAAATCTGTTATTGTCTCTTCAACAAAAGCATTTGGAGTAAAATCTTGACTAACACCAGCGATATCTACTAAGAAGTTTTTCAACAGCTGTGCTCCATCTGTAGAATGGTAAACCTCTGGGTGAAACTGGATAGCATAAGTTTGTTCTCCTTCTACTTTATAAGCAGCGTTTTTCACATCTTTAGTACTAGCTAACAACACCCCATTAGTAGGTAATTGTTTAATAGTATCACTGTGACTCATCCATACTTGACTATTATGAGGAATATCTTTAAAGAAAGCATCCTCTGCTATAAAGTCTAAATTCGCTCTACCATACTCACGTGTATCAGATGGTGCTACTTCTCCTCCGAAGAAATGAGCTAAGTACTGAGCACCGTAGCATACTGCTAATAGAGGCATTTTTCCTTTGATATTCGACAAATCTGGGTGTAACGCTTCTTCTGAGCGAACTGAATAAGGACTACCTGATAAAATAACAGCTTTATATTCTGTCAAATCCTTAGGCATATCATTATAAGGTAAGATTTCGCAGAATATATTTAACTCGCGAACCCTTCTCGCAATCAACTGTGTGTATTGCGATCCAAAATCTAAAATAAGTACATTGTGTTGCATGCGCAAAAATAGTTATATTCTACGTATCTCAAAAAAGTTTTTAGAATTTCTTTCTATTTCTTATTTACCTCTACACCCAAGCCTAGTAACCAGTACAAAACAAACTAGTTAACAATTAAAAACATCATTTAAACAAGAATAAAAAGAAGTTTTTTAGGTTACTCCACCCTAGTTTATTTATATTTGCGAACGAAGGTCTGCCTTTAGACCATTATTTTTTCACCTTTAATAGAACAAACTTATATGGATTTTGGAATTTATGAAACGTTAATGCTTGCCTGCTTTGTGTTATTATTAGGACACTTCGTAGTTCAAAAAGTAAACTTTTTTCAAAAATTTAATATCCCCGAACCTGTTGTAGGTGGTTTTATTGTTGCTATGTTTTCTTGGATTGCCTATTCCGTTACTGGCAAAGAATTTACTATTGACGAAAATATCCAACAAGGAATGATGTTTATCTTCTTTTCCTCTATCGGTCTTAATGCTGATTTTAGATCACTTATTAAAGGAGGAAAAGGATTAATCATATTCCTAGTTATAGCAACAGTATTTATTATCTGTCAGAACTTCTTAGGAGTGACTTTAGCTTACTTATTAGAACTAGACCCTAGATTTGGACTAATCGCAGGATCTATCTCACTAACGGGTGGGCATGGAACAGCAGGTGGGTGGGCAGATACCTTTATGGCTAGTGCAACCCCACTTATAGGAGCTAAAGATATCGGTATGGCATGTGCTACTTTTGGACTAATCTTAGGAGGTACAATCGGTGGACCATTAGCATACAAATTATTGCGCAAAAACAACTTTAAAGAACTATCTCCTGAACAAATACAACAGAACGATGAGACTCATGAAATCTCTGTTCCTTCTGTAGTAACAGATAAGAAAGTAAACTATAAAAGCATTATGCTTACAATTACTTTTCTTTCAATCTGTTTAGTTGTAGGACAATATCTAGCTGAGTGGAATACCCAATACGCTTTTAAACTACCTACATTTGTATGGTGTTTATTCATCGGAGTCGTAATTAGAAATGTATTACCTCACCTTTTTAAAGTAAAAATGCATGACGAATCAATAGAAATTTTAGGAAATGCCGGACTATCTATTTTCTTAGCTTGTGCCTTAATGTCTTTAAAAATATGGACTGTAACAGACTTAGCATTACCTATCCTACTAATTCTATTAATACAAGTTACGATGATGTTATTCTTTGCTTACTTTATTACCTACAGAGCTATGGGCAAAGAGTACGATGCTATCGTATTAAGTGCAGGGCACTGTGGATTTGGATTAGGAGCAACAGCAACAGCTGTAGCAAATATCCAAGCTGTAACAAGCCGTTTTGGCCCATCACCTAAAGCATTCCTTATTATTCCTATGGTAGGAGCATTCTTCATAGACATCCTGAATGCATTAATCTTAAATGTATTTGTTACATTTTTATAGAAAACGAGACACAAAATTACATATAAAAAAAGGCTACTTAAACTAGATTTAAGTAGCCTTTTCTGTTGATATTATTTGGTAATCAAACCTTTCACACGAATTTGTAATCGTGGGCATATGGTAATACGTCCCTAAAGTTGTCGCGGATTTATAAACTGTAAACTAACAATACCTCTTGATTAATCGATCTAATTTTTCCTCTATCCCCTCTTCAACCACACCACCGTGATAGCAAATTACACGATTAGGTTTTAGGTTCTTAATCTTCTCAACAGAAGCTAAAGCAGCCTCCATATCCAGAGTAAACTGAGGATTAGCGATATTAAACTCACCCTCCTCTACCACTATCGCATCTGCCGCAATTAATGTCTTACTCTCTGTATCAAAGAATGAAATATGTCCTTTCGTATGCCCTGGCGTAGCTATAACCTGTAATGTATCTTTAAAGAACTGTCCATCCTCTAAAGTTTGAGTAACCTCAAAACGTTTGATACCCTCAAGCTGTTTAATGAAGTCATTTACCCCTCCTTTCATCTCCTCAGGGATATGAGTAAGACTCTCTTTAACTTGTATAAGACGTTCAGACTCTACTCGACCAGAAACAGAGTCAGACTCTATAGCACTACTGATAACCTCTAAAGAAACATATTCCTCTTTAAATTTATGCAATCCTTCTAAATGATCAATATCATCATGAGAAATAATAATTCCTTTCAAGTCAGCTACCATTAGTCCTAGATGCATTAACTCTTGTTTAAACTCTTGAAAATTATAAGTAAAACCACAATCTATTAAATAAGAGGTTCCGTCTGCAAATCCAACTACTACAGGATTAAAAACAGTTGGCTGTCCCTCTGCAGATTGAGCATTTATATGTAATATCTCTATATTCATTGTTTTTATTTTTTGTTTTTTTGTGAAATCGTCTTTTGTGAAACCGTGAAACTGTTTTTTTTGTAAAATCGTGAAAACATGATGTCTCACCTGTTCCCTAGCGCAGCGCCTCCGTAGTAAGCGAAGTGAAACGGAGCGCACGACTCCCTAGCGTAGCGACCCTACGGTTGGCGCGGATTTGCAATCCGTGACATGTAACCTCGCTGCGCAAAGTCTCCCGACTTTGAGTAACCCTGTTCCCTATTTCCTAGCGCAGCGCCTCCCTAGTAAACGAAGTGAAGCGGAGTGCACGCCTCCCTAGCGCAGCGCCTCCGTAGTAAGCGAAGTGAAACGGAGCGCACGACATCACAAAAAAAGCCTAACTAGAAAACTAATTAGGCCTTTACTATTTTAATTAGCGAACTAATTTTTTATATTTCAAACGAGTTGGAGCTACATCCCCTAAACGTTTCTTACGATTCTCTTCATAGTCTGAGAAAGAACCCTCAAAGAAATAAACTTGAGAATCACCTTCAAAAGCCAAGATATGCGTACAGATACGGTCTAGGAACCAACGGTCATGGGAAATAACCACTGCACATCCAGCAAAGTTCTCAAGACCTTCCTCTAATGCACGTAGTGTATTTACATCCAAGTCATTCGTAGGCTCATCCAGTAGCAATACGTTTCCTTCTTCTCTTAATGTCATTGCTAGGTGAAGACGGTTACGCTCACCTCCAGAAAGCGTTGATACCTTTTTATTTTGTTCAGAACCACCGAAGTTAAATCTACTCAAATAAGCACGAGAATTCACTTGACGACCACCCATCATGATCAACTCTTGACCATCACAGAAGTTTTCCCAAATTGATTTCTCTGGGTCTATATTAGAGTGTGCTTGATCCACATAAGCAATCTTAACCGTATCTCCGATAGCAAATGTACCCGCATCAGGCTGTTGTTCTCCCATGATCATGCGGAAGATAGTAGACTTACCAGCACCATTAGGCCCGATAATACCTACAATACCAGCTTGTGGCAAAGTAAAGTTTAAATCATCATATAACAATTTATCTCCGAAAGCCTTCGCTACACCTTTTGCTTCAATCACATTTGTTCCAAGACGTGGTCCATTAGGGATATAAATCTCTAATTTTTCTTCTAGAACTTTTTGATCCTCGTTTAATAATTTATCGTAGTTCTGTAACCTTGCTTTTTGTTTTGTTTGACGACCTTTAGCACCTTGACGTACCCAATCTAACTCACGCTCTAAGTTCTTACGACGTTTAGAAGCTACCTTCTCCTCTTGAGCTAATCTTGTAGACTTTTGATCTAACCAAGAAGAATAGTTCCCTTTCCATGGAATACCTTCTCCTCTGTCTAGCTCTAAGATCCATCCTGCTACGTTATCTAAGAAATAACGGTCGTGCGTTACAGCAATTACTGTTCCTGAATATTGTTGTAAGTGTTGCTCTAACCAGTGTACAGATTCTGCATCTAAGTGGTTAGTAGGCTCATCTAATAATAATACATCTGGATTTTGTAATAATAGACGACATAAAGCAACTCTACGACGCTCTCCTCCAGAAAGAATATTGATAGGAGTATCAGGCTCTGGCGTACGCAAAGCATCCATAGCGATAGCTAGTTTTGTATCTAGCTCCCATCCTCCTACAGCATCTATTTTATCTTGTAGCTCAGCTTGTCTATCCATCAGTTTCTGCATTTTATCTGCATCTTCATACACTTCTGGCAAACCAAACATATCATTTATCTGATTGAATTCATCTAAGATTGCTACCGTTTCAGCAGCTCCTTCTTTAACGATTTCGATAACAGTCTTTGTTTCATCTAATTGAGGTTCTTGTTCTAAATACCCTACAGTGTATCCTGGTGCAAACACCACATCACCTTGATAGTTTTTATCAACCCCAGCAATAATCTTTAATAAAGAAGATTTACCAGAACCATTTAGACCTAAAATACCAATTTTAGCCCCGTAAAAAAAGCTTAAATAAATATCTTTTAATACAGTCTTATTTGTCGATGAGTAAGTTTTACTCACTTTTGACATCGAAAAAATTACCTTTTTATCGTCTGACATAAAGTAAAATATATTGAATTTATTGATTACTAAGCTATAAGCGTTCTATAGCATATTAGCCAAAAATAGTATTAATTAAGGAGATTAGGAAATGTGTTCTACATTTTTTTGATTTTGTCTTGATAGGCTATTTGATCTTATATCATTATGGTCTCTACCTGAATTTCTATTTACCTCATAAGACCTTTTTAGACTACTGAATCTTATAGAAAAATATTTCTATAAAACCTCTTATCTCTAAAAAATTCATCATTTCACATCGATTAAACCTAAACTGCACACAAAAATACAATGTTTAGAAAATATTAACAATAAAAACAAACATTTAAGCCTATAATTATTTGTTTTCTATACTTTTAAATACTATCTTAGAGACAACTTTAAAAAACTCACATATATGACAGAAAATTTACTTTTTGCAAAAAGTGAAACTTGTGAAAACAATCACGAAAATCACTATTACGACCCATCAATAGATGCTTACGTTTGCTCAACATGCAACGCAATTTCACCAGCAAATTCTATTTATGATTTCGAAGAGAAAGCAGACGATGAATACGAATTGCATATTGGAATCTAAGGTCGACAGAATCTTGTAATTAACTCTAATGTGAGAGATTTAATTACAAGATTTTTTTATTCCCTTACTTTGGAGGGGTGTCCGAAGGACGAGATGCTTTATCTCTACTTTAAAGTGATTGCTATATTTAAAACCACATAGCCTACTTCTTCCTTCTTAAGATATGGTAAACTTTATAGTCCTTAGTCACTACTTTCTTACTCCAGTCCACTATCTGTTTTCCTTCCTCTAATACCCTCATCATTTTAACTACTAAATAGTCATAAACGGTAGTAAATAGAATAACTACTACACCAATGTATAAGGTACGCAAATGAAGGTACTCAAAGCAAAATGCTGCGGTAATCCCTCCTACCCCAAACGAAAAGACAATGGCAAGTTTAAGTCCTATATGAGAAAGCAAAAGATTGCGAAGGTTGACTCTTGTTAGATTAAACAATAACCTCGCTGTCTCTATCCCTAGATCGGTAACTATCCCCGTAATATGCGTAGTTCTCACTACCGCCTTAGAAATAAAAGTAACAAGAGAATTCTGTAATCCCATCGCAAATAACAGTACGTAGGCTATCTTCATCGGATATTGAAACAATATATCTCCTTCGAGATAAGCCACTCCTCCTAATAAGATAGCCTCTAGTATCAAGGGCACTGTAAAATACACCTTATTCCAAATCAACTTCTGCAACTGTAAGATCACGTGAGAAGTAAAAGATCCTAAAAAGAACGAAACCAATAACAACACTGACTTCAAAATAGCTTGTTTATTAAAGGTAAGTACCTCCTGAGCAAAATTAGATAAATACCCAGTCACATTGGTTGTCATCAGCTTTAAAGCCAAAAAACCACTTACATTCACCACGCCTCCTACAAATGATAACAACACTGCTAAACGCAGGTTCTGCATAAAACTTCTCTCCTTACCTCTGTGTGATAACATAAACTTATAAATTACTCCTCCTCAAACTATAATATAACAAATTTAAAGAGAATTACAAATATATGGGTGTGTGGTAAGAGGATTTATTGAGTTGTCTCGGATTTCTGAATCTGTGATTGCAAACAGCTACGCAATAGTCTCCCGACTTTGCGTTTTATAGTTGTTGAGGGTTTCCGAATCCGTAATTGTAAATCGGAATTTAACACCTTAAAGAAGATAGATAATTAAAAGTGCATGATAATAAGTTTCCTACTTTATTCATCATTATCCTTCTTCTTATTTAACATCTTAGTTTGTTGTTTCTCTATTTTCTTCACACTCTCTACAGTAGGCAAATCTTCTGGCATCATACCTCCTAATTCTTCAATTGTCTTTCTCACCTTGGCTCCTACCTCATAATGTGTTTCATTCGCTTTTGCTTTACCTTGAATATCCTCTCTGCGCAGTTTATCCTCAGTCTGTGTTGCACGGAACAAATTAGCCGCTAACTCCGTACTGCCCATATGATCTAATATCTGTTGACTCTTACTTAATCCTTTTTTTTTATGGATAGCTTTAGCATCTAAACCTCCGTATAAACCTTTATATCCGTGGTTTTGAAAAATAGCATAATCTATTGGCTTAATCACTCCTGCATCTTTTGCTGCAGCAGCAAGTTGGGTATTGTGTTTTGCTAACTCATTTCTCAAGAACAAACGTCGTTCATCCTCAGTGGACAAATTAGCATATTCATCCATCTGGCGTATTTCTTGTATACGCGTCTGAACTGCAAAATACGTCTGTCCTTGTGCAACAATTTCTTTGGAAGGATCTGCATTTTGAACCACAAGATAACAAGCGTAACGAGATAACTTATAACTTGGCATTTCTCTTACTGCTCCTGATCCTATAGAAACCATCTCGTTGAAGTCAACGATATGGTCTGCTACAGCGTATCCACTATTCTCACAAGCTTGTTTTGCTTTATTTAATACACGTTCAAAGTTTCTGAAATCAACATATTCAATAACTTTAGCAAACTGCCGTGCACTCCAATATTCATTGCCAGCTTCGTCAATCTGCCTAATTTGCTCAAACAAGCTCTCGTTTATATTTTGCATATCACTCCCCATAATTGTATTTTTATTTTTAGTGGATTAACCTTAATTCTCTGTTATAACACACTAGTTAGACAGCCCTTAAATAAAGAGCATCACTCTCAATTAATCATCTATTAATCTGCAATATAACAACCGTAAGTTACATTTTTTTTAATATAATGCGGATACTTTTTATACAATTATTTAAGCTCGTTATCACAGAATTCTGTTATCGTGGATTTCCGAATCCGTGATCATAAATAGCTACGCACTAGTCTCCTGACTTTGCCTTATTTTATTATTAATTAAGAATTTCAAACATACACACCTATAAAAGTGTATTAATTCATTATCTTAGAAGACAAACTAATACTTCAATTTAATATGTTTATTATACTTTTTATCAAGTTCATAAAGCACTCGATCTGAATCTTCAAAAACAATAGACAACTCATTACACACCTCTTTTAATTTAACTAAATAATCAAGATATACCTTTACTTGATCTTTCTCTCTTCTTAATTCTTCTTGTAGGCTAATTCCATAAATAAAACGAAATACACGCTGATCTAGAATCTGATATACATGTGGATTTTTAAAACGTAAAATAGTGGATGCCATAGCTAACTGAATACCTGTACAAGCTAATAAAGATTCTAAAACCTCTCTTGTCAAATCCACATCTAGTTCCAAACTATTTTTATCAATCTGATTAAGCACCTTCATCCTAGAATCATCAACCTCAGCATATCGATTTACTTTCCAAAGTACAATTTGGTCTATTGTATTTTGATTAAAATCTCCTTCTAACTGATCTAAAATAGGAGTTAATTTACCTTGATAATTATATGCTTTATCAGCTTCTTTAATTATTTCAAAAGAGATTTCTTCGGTTTTATACGTTTTCAAGTTATTATCATTCATATTCTATAGTATATAGGCTAATATTATTAAAAGAAGTGGTGCATAGATTAAACAATAGTCTTTTAATCTAATAATGAATAAGCAAATCAGATCTCTTCTTTTTCTCAAGTTCAATCTTCATAAGATAACCCCTATAGTCAGAATAATTTAATACAAACATTCTTATCTTGACCTACTCAAAAAAGCAGTCAACTGATTACTTTCCTTCATATCTTTTTCTATTTAACTCGCTCTAAAAAGCAGAATGTATATCTCGTTTTATAAGGTTTACGAACCTCTACTACTATCATATCGTGCATCTGCCCATTCTCAACACACTCAAACTGTTCCTCTAAAGATTTAAACTTTGCCTTACTCTTTAAGAATATTTGCTTTTCACGTGCGTTTGCTCCTAATTGATACCTTAACAGATTGGTATCTATTCCCCATGTTTGATCATAAGCCACTTTTGCCTCTACATCTAAGAACTCCTGAACAATAATCATCAACAAATCACATTCTTTTTTTATGAAGTTTTTTTCTACAGAACTATCACGACCATTCTTAATATCTTTAGTAAAGAAGAACTTGAGTTCTATCTTATATGCACCATCTAATTCCCCAGCTTTATTAAAAGACAAGTCCACTCGGCCTATCTTCTTTTTAGCTTTAGTCTCATAGCTTAACTCCCACCTACGGGGATGCTCTGAGAAAGCTCTATAACTAGGAGTATTCTGTTGATTATACATAGATAAGATCACATCTCTTATCAAATGTTCTTGCTTCAGATTAGGAAAGTTATCATTTACTTGTTCTAATCTATCTCTAAACTCATTAGAGGTAAGTATCGATTCTAGTTGTTTAAAATATGTATTCATAGCTAAGATATTTCAAAGTGATTACTATATATTATTTCCATCTTACAATTTGTGTTTTTTTCAATATAATACTCTCCATCAAAGAGAAAAACAAAAGACTTTTCTACTTTTCGATCATCATATTCTTTTTGTTTTAGATCACTTGTTATTCTCTCTATTTCTTGTTGAGTTAACTTAGCTATATCAAAGGAATAGTCTCTTGGGGTATAAAATATAAAATACAAGTCTTGAGTTAACTTCTCTTCTTTGATATCAAACTGCCACTTCATATTTGTAAACTTAGCATAGGAGCAGTTTTTACTATTAATAGCTAAATGTCTCACTGCCTCTAATATTGCATTCTTAACCAACTGTGTCTTATGTTCACTAATATCTTTATTCAATAACAAAGGTGTTATACTATCATTTTCAGCTATCTCCACCACCTCATAATCACCACCAAAGCTTTTTCCCTTATAAGGTAAATCGTAGGCAACATGATGCTGACGACACAGCATAATCAAATTACTATCAAGCTCACCCATTCTGTGTTCATCCTCAAAAACAGACACAAACTTATCTAAGTCTATTTCATATAAATCATCATCTATCTTAAAATTAGAGTCTAATAGAACCTTAATAATACTTTTTCGATCTCTTCCCTTACTAGAGAAATGAGCCGCATCTAACCTTTTCCATACTCCACAGTACTCTCCTCCTAACTGATGATTTTGACAACTCTTTTGTGTCTTTTTAAGTTCCTTTCCTAATCTTGTGATAATCTTATTAGTAGTAGGACCTACATATTTTTCAAACTCTATAAAACTCCCTTTAAATATAGCCATTTTCTTTGCTTTTTACTTCTTTACCTTCTTTCTATAAGCTGCTATTTTCTCCCTTTCTTTCGAGATCTGATAATCTAATGTCTTAATTCTTTCTCTCGCATGATCGTGATAATGCTTTTGTTTCTTATTTTTCACATTAGCTCTTACTGTCCTTTTAATAGACTCAAAATTCTCTATTCTTTTTTTACACTCTTCTATTTCCTTCTTTGGATCTGTACTAAACAAAAAGGATAAAACTGACAATATCCCCATACTATACAAACAATTTTAAAATCAACAATATATAATTCCCATTAGGGATAATCAACAGAATAGGTTCTGCGGTCTCGACCATATCTTTAAACGTAACTGATTTTAGTAGAGAGGATAAGTCATGACTTAACTCTTCATTAACTTCTACGAACCCCATCTCTTTTTTCATTCCTTCTTTAGAACGCTCTAACAAGATTAACAAGCCAATTACAGCAGATAACGCTATAAATTCCTTACTCCCTTTGCGTTGTTTTTCAACTAGTAACTGTAAGCTACTTATAACTAATACTAAGTCCATCGTATTAATCAACGAATAGAACTTTGGGCTTATCTCTATCTCATCATATCTACGCCCTACCTCTTTTGTGAAGTGCACTAATGAGTCAGCTGTAGAAGAAGAGAACTCTATTGTCGCTTGCTTAGCTACACCTAACTTTTCTGTAGTAAAGTCCCACGATTCAGATGCTGTATTAACTACCGTAGAGACTGCAATACTTACCGTATCACGCACTGCGCCCACAGTTACACTTGCAGTATCAGAGAGCTTGTCTAAAAGTCCTTTCTCTTCTAAATTCTCTACTGTACCAGTACTTTTTAATTCGATCAGTTTTCCCTCAGTATTTATTGATCTTTCGGTAATGATAATTTCCATATCAGAAGCTACTACCTCAAAAGCTTCAATGTCTATTATCTCTTCTTTTTTCTCACCAAAAAATATATTTTTAATACCTTCGAAAATTCCTTCTTTATCTACTTTTGCTTCAAATACTTCTTCTTTTTTTTCTTTATTCCCAAAGAAACCACTGACTTTACTAAATACTGATTCATCTTTATCTCTTGACATTCTCTTCTAATTTAATTTTCTAAATTAATCATTCTCTCACAATACTCTTTATGGAATTCCGTAAATAATCCAATTAATTGAGTAAACTACAGTATCTCATAAATATCTACACACCAATGGAATGAAATCCCTCCTATCGTCAGCATGATATGTATTGTGGATTCAGTGGACGGCTTTAAACACAGAACACAGCATATTATACATTGTATGGCAAGTTTAAGCATTAACTCCTTGAATAAGGACTTTCTATCCATTGGGGTCTAGCTGTGTGTTAGACGGAAGTATTCCGTCTCTACTGATGTGACGAACGTGGTATACATGACGCATTGATCTATACATTCTAATATCAACTCTATTGACTCTTCACATAACAATATAAATGAACTCTGTATAATATTGAAGGGTGTATATCTAAACTCATTTCTAATTTATTAGTCTTAATTGGGTTATTTATTAACTGTTGTAGCATCAGCACTTTATCCTTAATTACAAAGGCATCTTTTACAACTCTTATGATATGTTCTTTTGGGAACAACAATTCATCAGAAGCTCCCTCCCTATATCCTTATTTTGATAGCTATATTCACCACCACCCCACCTTCACACTACATACAAGAAGAATACCCAGAGTACAAAAGGAGCATCCTTCGACAAAAGCCTCATTTAGCCCACTAAAGTCCTAGTATTGTCCTACAACTGTCCAAGGATCTCAGAAGAAGCCCCGATTTTACTAGGGTTAAGAGCTATATACTACTGAGTACAACAACACCTCATTTCAAAACAAGCATCTAATTATCAATTAGTTAAGTAAAAACAGGTTTAAAAAAAAGTATACACTTTTTTGCTTTTCAAGCCTTAATTCACTGAAATTGGAAGAAAATGCGGTAAAAAGAAGGGGATTTTAGGGGATAAATAAGATTTTTTGATGATAAATAGATGCTTTTTTGAAAAAAAGAAAGTGTTTTTTTTGATAAGAGTTGATAGATTTTTTAATTGGAGTTAAATGGATATACTGAACGGTGATATATCACGGATTAAAAATCCGCGAGAACGAGAACGTAGTGATTGCCTGATATACGTACCTAAAGCCTGAAAGGCTAAGATTCGTAATTATTAATTTGAAATTCGTAATTCCCTAAGGAGGATGGGATCTTTCGTTGCACTCAAGAAGACATACTGAACATATATATCACGAATTAAAAATCCACGATAACGCGAACGTAGTGATTGCGTGATATACGTACCTAAAGTCCGAAGGACTAAAATTCGTAATTATTAATTTGAAATTCGTAATTCACTAAGGGAGATGGGATCTTTCGTTACACTCAAGAAGACATATTAAATCGTTATATCTCACGGATTAAAACTTTAAATCCGCGATAACACGAACGTAGCGATTGCATGATATGTATACCGATAGGACGTATATACATACCTCATGGCGAAGCCAAACATTCTTAATTTTTAATTCCTAATTCTTAATTGTTTAAAAAAGAAGAGGAGAGCAATGCTCTCCTCTTCTTTTTTAAACTTATACTCTTCCTTTTAAAGCGTTAAAAACCCATGCTATTGCAAAGAAACCGATTCCTACAGCTGTGAATCCCCACCCTGCGATTTCGGAATATTTAAATGCTCCTAGACAGATTAATAAGATACCCATCATAATCATAATCAACGTAGCATATCCTAGAATCTTATTCTTGTTTAAATTGTTCGGCATTATTTATTTATTTTAATTAAATATTTTGATTAACATCTCCTTAAGCAGTTCTCCTTGTGGCATCGCCTGAGCTCCTACTCCCTTACTTTTAAGGTCTACATCCTTTAGATGTGCAATGATACTACTAACTTGCTTCATCTTATAAATTCTAAAACCCGTTTCGTAGTCTTTTATTGCGTATTGACTCACTTTTAATTGTTTCATCACGTTAGATGGTGATTTATCTTTCAACCCGTGGTATAACAAAAGTTTAGAAAAATAAGAATAAACAAGCCCCATTGTCAATACGATTGGGTTATTCTTTGGATTCTGTGCAAAGTAATTTGCAATTTTATACGCTTTGAGCTGATTGCGGTCTACAATAGCTTTAATCAATTCAAAATTATTAAAATCTTTACTTATTCCGATGTTCTTTTCTACTACTTCTGCTGTGATTTGTACTCCTTTTGGTACAATTAAAGCCAATTTATCTATCTCATTTGCTATTTTAGACAAATCTGTTCCTAAGAACTCTACTAACATTGCAGAAGCTTTAGGATCTATACTATACCCTTTTGCAGTAAGTAATTTCTTAAGCCAAGCTTCTATCTGATACTCTTTTAACTTCTTACTTTCAAATATGATACCAGACTTCTCTATCGCCTTGTAAATCTTCTTTCTTTTGTCTAATGTTTTGTACTTATAGCAGAATACTAATACGGTAGAAGGTTGTACTTGTGCAGCATAAGATTCTAATTGGTCTATAGAACGTGCTAACTCTTGAGCTTCTTTAACTATGACAACTTGCTTTTCTGCCATTAAAGGGAATCGCTTTGCATTAGAAACAATGTCTTGAACAGTGACATCTCGCCCATATAATACCATTTGATTAAATCCCTTCTCTTCTTCTGTCAATAGATTATCTTCAATATACTCAGAGATTTTATCAATATAATACGGTTCTTCCCCCATCAAAAAATATATAGGAGCAGCATTCCCTGCCTTTATATTCTTTATTATGTCCTTTACTTGATCCAAAATATTAGTTTTAAATATTGCTCAATACCAGTAGAAAAAAAATATCTTTGCTTTATGCAAAGACTGAATTTCCCACCGTTTGATTTTCGTTTCAAAAATAGTGAAAATAAGCTATCTATTTTTGATGTTATCCGTAAAAAGTTTATTCAGCTTACTCCTGAGGAATGGGTAAGACAGCATGTAGTACATGATTTGATCTATACTAAAGGTTATCCTCTTTCCCTCATCAGTGTAGAGAAAGTAGTGAGAATTAATGGAATGACCAAACGATATGATGTGGTAATTTTTAGACCTAATGGTGAAATCTTTATGCTCATAGAGTGTAAAGCGCCTGAGATAAAAATTACTCAAACAACATTTGATCAGATTGCTCGTTATAATTTTCAATTAAGATCAACCTATCTGTATGTCACCAATGGGCTAAATCATTACTACTGTCAAATGGATTATGAGAATAGTAAATATGTGTTCTTAAGAGAATTGCCGAATTATAATGAGGAATTAGGAATGAAGGATTAGTTAATAGAACAGTGTTGCAAAACTATAACGGCTCAAAGTCGGGAGACTTTGCGCAGCGAGAGGAATTAGGAAGGAAGAATTAGTTAACAGTGAACGGTTGACAGTTTACAGTCTTACAAAACTATAATAGCTCAAAGTCGGGAGACTTTGCGCAGCGAGGCACAGATTAATCAAATCCGCGCTAACAGATAACATATACTAAACGACATCACAAAAAAACGATTTCACACAAAAGAAAAACAAAACAAAATGAATAAAAAGTTTGCCGTAGCTATTTTAAATTGGAATGGAGAACAGCTGTTAAGACAGTTTCTTCCTTCTGTACTGAAGTATTCGGACAAAGCTAATATATACGTTATCGATAATGCTTCTACTGATCAGTCTATAACTGTTCTAGAACAAGAGTTCCCTTCTGTTCATATTATACAGAATAAGCAAAACTATGGTTTTGCTCAAGGATATAATGAAGGGTTAAAAGATATAAAAGAGCCTTACTTAGTACTGTTGAATTCAGATATCGAAGTAACCGAAAATTGGTTAGACTCGGTAGAAGAAATATTTGATAAACAACCTCGAGTGGCTATTGTACAGCCTAAAATTCTTGACTATAAACGAAAAACGCACTTTGAGTATGCAGGTGCTGCAGGTGGCTTTATAGATTCGTACGGATTCCCATTCTGTAGAGGGCGCATCTTCGATACCATAGAAGAAGATAAAGGACAATACAACGATATTATAGATATATTCTGGGCATCAGGTGCTTGCTTTTTTATTCGTAATGAAGTTTACCAAAAACTAGGTGGGCTCGATGAAGACTACTTTGCTCATCAAGAAGAAATAGACTTATGCTGGCGAGCACATCATCTAGGACATAAGATTAAATACACGGGGTATTCTACTGTGTATCACGTTGGTGGAGCAACTTTAAAGTATCAGAGTCCAAAGAAGACTTATCTTAACTTTAGGAACTCTCTACTTACTTTGTATAAAAATCTACCTTCTAAAGGCAAGTTTTCTACTATCTTTTTGAGATTGTGCTTAGATGGCATCGCAGGGGTAAGGTATATGCTTATGTTACAACCTAAACATTGTTTTGCAATTGTTCGTTCTCACTTTGCATTTTACAAACGTATTCCTATCTTCAAAAAAAAGGTATCAAAATCTCCTGTAAAAGAGTATTATCGAACTAAATCAATTGTTAAATTATATTATATTCAAAAACGTAAGACTTATATTAGAATATTCTAATTAAAATAGTTTAGGCTTTTCTTTCTATATTGCCATCTATTTGCTATATTTGACAAAACAATTCAATCATTTTTTAATTATGAAAAAAGTAGTTTTAGGATTATCTGTTTTAGCCTTGACATTAGGTTCTTGTGGTACAAAACAGAAAATTGCAGACTTAGAAGCTAAAAACAAAGAAGTACAAGATTTATTAAATACATGTACTATAAAACTAAACTCTGCTTTAGCTGAGAGAAATGCTTTCTCTAACGAGATCGAGCATTTGAAAAAGAACAACTCTGACTTATTAAGCAATATGGGTAACATGACTATGTTAACTTCTAAAGGTGCTGAAAACTTAGAGAAAACTTTGGAGAGCATGAAAGAGAAAGATCTTAAGATCACTCGTCTTCAAGATGCAATCACGAAGAAAGACTCTGTTACTTTAGCTTTAGTAAGAAGTGTGAAGAAAGAAGTTGGTTTCGATGATCCAGATATCCAAGTTAACGTAGAAAAAGGTGTAGTATACATCTCTATCGCTGACAAATTATTATTCAAAACAGCTGGTTATGAAGTAAGTTCTGAGGCTAAACGTGTATTAGCTAAAGTAGCTGCTATCGCTAAGAGCAAACCAGACTTTGAAGTAATGGTAGAAGGACATACAGATAACGTATCTATCAAAAACGCAATGATGAGAGACAACTGGGATCTAAGTGTTAAACGTGCGGTATCTATCGTTCAAGTTTTACAAAATGACTTCCAATTAAACCCTTCTCAATTAGTTGCTTCAGGACGTGGAGAGTATGTGCCATTAGTAGAAAACGATACTCCTGAGAACAAAGCTAGAAACAGAAGAACTAGAATCGTTTTACTTCCTAAGATTGATCAATTCTACGATATGATCGAGAAAGAAATGAAAAATATGACTAAATAATTTTAGCTATTAAAATAAAGAAAAAGGGCTGTCTTTTAAATAAGACAGCCCTTTTTTAATTACGAATTTAAATTGGTTTTCGGTTTACAGTAATCAGTTTACGACATTGCCCTGCGGGCATAATGTACTTAGATGATATGATACACTATGTATTGATATAATCATCTAAAACGATTTCACACTTTCACAAAAAACAAAAAACCTATTTAAGATAGTCTCTCAATACATATTGTAGAATACCATCATTTTTATAATACTCTATTTCAATTAAAGAATCAAAACGAGCTTTGGCCTGGAAAGAAAGAGTTTCTCCATTCTCTTTTACAGCCTTTACCTCTAGTATTTTGTGTGGTACTAAATCTTGTTCGATTCCTGTGATAGTGAATGTCTCTTTTCCAGTTAAACCTAAAGATTCAGCTGTTTGGCCTTCTAAGAATTGTAATGGAGCTATTCCCATACCAATTAAGTTACTTCTATGAATACGCTCAAAGCTTTCTGCAATAACAGCTTTTACTCCTAATAGATAAGTTCCTTTTGCTGCCCAGTCACGAGAAGATCCACTTCCGTATTCTTTACCAGCTAAGATTATTAAAGGAGTCTTGTCTTCTTGATACTTCATCGCTGTATCAAATACAGAAAGAGATTCATTCGTAGGTAAATAAGTACTATATCCTCCTTCGCGTTGTGCTACTTTATTCTTAATACGCACATTGGCAAAGGTACCTCTCATCATCACTTCATGGTTACCACGTCTAGATCCATATGAGTTAAAATCTTTTGGCTCTACTCCTTGTGACAGTAAATATTTACCTGCTGCAGAACTCTCATTAAAAGCTCCTGCAGGCGAAATATGGTCTGTAGTCACTGAATCTCCTAAATACAACAATACCCTAGCATTGTGTACATCTACAATTGGCTTAGGTTGAGCTGGTAAGTTCTCGAAGAATGGCGCTTGTCTGATATAAGTAGAGGGTTGATCCCACTCAAACTTCTGACCTGTTGGCGCTTGTAAGTTCTTCCAATCTTGCTCACCTTCAAAAATCACACTGTATACTTGTTCAAAATCTTCTTGTTTCAATGATTCATTAATTACTGCTCTAATCTCTTCATGCGTAGGCCATATATCTTTTAGATACACTGGCTGTCCATTAGGATCATAGTCTAAAGGATCATTAATTAAATCAATATCTACTCTACCTACAAGTGCATAAGCAACAACTAACATCGGAGACATTAGGAAGTTCATTTTTACTTGTGGGTGTACCCTAGCCTCGAAGTTTCTATTCCCTGATAATACAGATGCTACAACTAAATCGCCTTTAGTCACTGCCTCTGCTACAGGTAATGGAAGAGGTCCACTGTTACCAATACATGAAGTACATCCGTATCCTACTGTATGGAAGCGAAGTGCCTCTAGGTCTTCTAATAAACCTGAACGCTGTAAATACTGAGTCACAACCTTAGACCCTGGTGCTAAACTTGTTTTAACCCATGACTTCGTTCTCAGACCTTTCTCGATAGCTTTACGAGCTACTAGTCCTGCTCCAATCATCACTTCTGGATTAGACGTATTCGTACAACTCGTAATAGCAGCGATAACGATACTTCCGTCTCCTATTACATACTCTTTGTTCTTCTGTTTAATACGAACTGTACGCAGACTATCTTTAACAACTTCTGTAGTAGGATTAGTGACTTTATTCTCTTCGTAAGCAAACTCAGTACCAGAACCACCTTCTGATAGCCAAGCGTGCTCTCTACGCTCTTTAGTCTCTGTATAAGTACGATTATACTCTTGCTCTAATAAAGTAGAGAATGATGTCGCTAAATCTTTTACTAATATTTTGTCTTGTGGACGTTTAGGTCCAGATACTGTAGGTTCTAATGTATTTAGATCTAACTCAATCACAGTAGTATACTCAATGCTCTCTTTCCCTGTTCTCCATAGCATATTGTTTTTACAATAGTCTTCTACCAGCTTGATCTGCTCTTCGCTTCTATTCGTAGCACGCATATAATCTAAAGTACGGTTATCAATAGGGAAATAAGTAACTGTACATCCAAACTCTGGTGACATATTAGATATAGTCGCTCTATCAGTCACAGATAGATTATCTAAGCCATCGCCAAATACTTCTACGAATTTACCTACTACTCCTACTTGACGCAATATCTTCGTAATAGATAATACCATATCAGTAGCGGTAGCACCTTGTGGTATTTTACCCGTTAATTTTAATCCGATGACCTCTGGACAGGTAAAGTAAATTGGTTGTCCAAGCATAGCTGCTTCAGCTTCAATACCTCCTACTCCCCAAGCAATAACTCCAATCCCGTTTACCATCGGTGTATGTGAATCTGTACCTACTAGAGTATCTGGGAAAGCCCAACCATCTCTTTCGATAACACCTTTAGCTAAGTACTCTAAATTTACCTGGTGACAAATACCCATTCCTGGAGGAACTACTGTGAAGTTATTTAGCTCCTGCTGAGCCCATTTTAACAACTCATAGCGTTCAGAATTACGCTCATACTCTTTTTCTACATTTCCCTTATAAGAGTAGTCTGTTCCGTAATAATCTACCTGAACAGAGTGGTCAATAACCAAATCTACAGGAATTGCTGGGTTAATCTTATTTCCGTCCTTTCCCTGTCTGATGAACTCATCCCTCAAAGACGCAATATCTACAACAGCTGGCACTCCTGTGAAATCTTGCATTAAAACACGTGCTGGTTTAAAGGGGATATCTTTATCGGTACCCTTTGGATCCCAGTTAACTAGAGTGTCTAAATGTTCGTCAGTCACTACATAACCATCGTGGTTACGCAAAACATTCTCCAATAAAATTCGTATCGAAAACGGCAATCTTTCGATATTGTTACCCTTGTCTTGTAACTCTTTTAATGATGCAATTCTATACTTTGTCATAATTGTTAGTTTATAAAGGTTAAGTTACTGAAAACAAACTAGATTAGCTATTAAAAATTTATTAAAAATCCGCTAACATTATAACATATCCAACTTATAAACAGCAAAATAGGACTTCTTTAAAAATTATTATATTGGCAATTTGACTCTTATTTTTTTAGAAAACATAGACTTTTTTAATAGACTCCTATTACCTACAAATGAACAATACTATGTTTTTAATCAACAAGGTATCGCTATATCCTAATAACAGTTAATATTTCCCAAAAAAACTCCAGTAAACTGCTACAATTCATTCATTCAGTATTTTGCTAAATATCAAAACTAACTCCTAAAACATTACTCTATTCTCATCATCATGCTCTTTTCATTTTTATTTCATATAATACTTTTATCATAAACTAATTTTATTGTATATATCCTATATTCTCATTTTAATTTTATTTTTTTGATAATTTATTCGCAAATTATCGTACATTTAATAACACCAACAACTTGTATAATGAAAGCAATTGACAAAAATTTTGTAGACTTTGATATAATAGGAGATATTCATGGACATAGTAATGATTTAAAGCATTTATTATCTGCTTTAGGTTATTCTAACAAGAAAGGTTATTACCAACATCCTGAACGAAAAGTACTATTCGTAGGAGATTATATAGACAGAGGAATTAATATTATAGAAGTATTAGATATCGTAAAAAAGATGGTGGACAATGGAGAAGCTATTGCGTTGATGGGAAATCATGAGTATAACGCAATCTGCTATAACACACTTTCTACTAACGGAGAATACCTTAGAGAGCATACACCTAAAAACTTTAATCAACATGCTGTGACCATGGCTGCGTTTATGCAAGTGCCTAATATGTACAAAATGTATATAGAGTGGTTTAAATCTCTGCCTTTATTTTATGAGAATGATTCGTTTAGAGCTGTTCACGCATGTTGGGATGATCAACATATCAATTATTTAAGAAACAGATTAGTCAACGACTGTATTACGAATGATCTGTTAGAAGAAGCGAATACAGAAGGAACAGAATTATATAATGCTGTAGAAACTACATTAAAAGGAAAAGAAGCTAAGATGCCTTCAGGCATAACTTTCATTGATAAAGATCGTATACTGCGCACTGAGTTTAGAACTAAATGGTGGGAAGACCCTAAAGAAATGACTTATAACTCTATCAGTGTACATCCTATACAAGAGCTTCCTAATACTCCATTCGAATTTGAAAGTGAAAACTTTTATCAAATTATAGAGAAACCAGTGTTCTTTGGTCATTACTGGATGAAGCACAAAGTAGGCACTAGACCTAGTATCATAAAAGACAATGTATGTTGTGTTGATTTTAGCGTTGCTAAGGGGGATGGAATACTTGTATGCTACAGATATAGTGGGGAAGACAAGTTGGACTCTAAGCAACTCGTCTTTGTAAAATAACGTCAAACTCTCTCTCCAAATCTATGATTAACTATTTAAAACTTTTTCTAAAAAGAAAAAACAACAAAGAAATAGACAATACGTCATTAGATTTTTTGACTTTACAAAATTGTGATAACGCTGTTTTTATACTTGATAATCACTTAATAAGCAAAAACAAAATATCTTATTACAATTGTAACCAGAATATCGATGACATACAGGTATTATATTTTACTTGCATCAACAATAAACCTTTGCTGTTTATAGCAGGAAAGCACAATAGTCATATCCCTACATCATCAGTAAACTTTCTTCCTACTTTTCTACATCTTGCAGAAAAACTAGGTTTTAACCCTGTTCTACTAACAATATTTGAGGAAACTTTTAGCTGTGACAGAAATATGTTTGTATGGGCAAGAAAGAACCCTAGTAACTGTAAAGTACTAGAACAAGGTAAATATGCTGATACAATACTACAAGGATATGAATTACAGAATCAAGCAAAAACCTTTGTGTCATGGGAAACTCCTTATGAAGATGTAATTGCTTTAGACGAAGTTTTAGTCACGCAACCTTCTAATGAAGATGATTTAATTAAATATATATTCAAGGTTCCTGTAAGAATAGGTAATCTTGTTTTAAATGATTTTAGCTTCTATGATTGTCATCGAAAAAATATTCCAGTAAGTAACTACTTTTCTTACTGTGAATACAAACAGGCTATTAATAAGCCTTATGCTTTCTTAAAAAATGCTTTATTAGAAAACAAGAGTCTAACTAATGCTTCTATTGATACAGAAGAAGATAAAACTGTAATATTTAGCACAAAAGTAAAAACAGAGCAACTAGAGTTTTATTTCTCTAATGCTTATCCTGTGGAGCTAGATGCCGCTAATAACAAAGTGTTTTTCTTAATTACTAATTTAAAAGAATACTTAAATACTGTAATTTATCCAGAGTATATCCTTAAACTATCTATAGTCAATTGTACAACACTATCAGGCGATATAACACTGGATATACAAACCTATAAAGAAACAGCACACATCTATAGAGTACCAACTTTTATACAAGAAATCTCTCAAAATAAACCCTTTATTTGGATAGATGATAATAATGATGAAATAGGCTTCTCTGATGATCGCTATGCTCATATAATACCTCTAGCAGAGGTCAAATATATGTGTATAGAAACCATAGAGCATAGTGATGGTTCTATAGATTCTAAACTTAGTATTCGCCCTAATGGAAGTAATATGGAAATTATAAACATCTTTACTTCTAAAAGTGTAGATTTGAGCAAATTTAAAGAACAAATAAAAAGAGATATCCCTGTACCTATACAGTGTCCTCTAGATGATTATTTATAATAAAGAATTATGTGGAAATACTATGCTTTACTATCTGCTGTATTTGCAGCTTTAACTGCAATATTGTCTAAAGTAGGGGTAAAAGGAATTAATGGCAATCTAGCGACAGCTATACGCACCAGTGTAGTCTTAGTATTAGCTTGGGGAATAGTGATTGCAAATAGCGATTTTAAAGGAATGAAAGAATTGAGCAAATCTAATCTTATCTTCTTAATCGCTTCAGGAATTGCAACTGGACTATCATGGATATTTTATTTCAAAGCTCTAGAGTCGGGTCCTGTATCTAAAGTAGCTCCGATAGATAAGCTGAGTATTGTATTTGTGATGATTATCTCTTTTATCTTCTTAAAAGAGCCTATGGATCTAAAAACTATTATTGGTGGATGTCTTATTGTAGGAGGTACACTAGTCTTAATCTTATAAAGACTTTCTTTGGGTTCTAAAATTAACTCAAAGAAAGTTCTTCTATAGCTTCAATACCTGTTCGTTTACACACAATTCTAAATCGCTTATAATCTACTATATTTTCATACTTTATTTGTGCTATGAAGTTAAGATAATAGATCTTATCTGCTAATATTCTTTCTGGCTCCCCTATTAAATCATTTTGATCTAAAGTATACACTGTCACATAAGGGTTATTCATTCTTTGGGTAAGTCGAGTTAGATTAAAATGAATGATGTCGTTAATTCCGTCAAAAGCATATGTACTTTCTTTAATCACTTTTTTATTATCTAAGTGTACTTTCTTTCTGTACAACATAATCTTCTCGTTGTGAATCTTATTCTCTATTTCTAATAAGGCTGAACGATCACGCAAATTAAGCACTTCTTCAGGCACTTTTTCTTCTGCTATAAAGTCTACAGATTCCTTTATCCATCCTATCTTCTGATCCTTTACACTAATATTCGTTTTATTATCAAAATACTTCCCTCCTAACTTTCCAATAAAGTAATAACGCATTAGCTCCTTAATTCTATCTTTCAACATATAACTAATAACTAATGCTACAAATAAAGGCATCGTAAAGTTGCCATATTTCTGTTGAAAAGAGAAAGCAATAATAGTAGCAAAAATCATAGATAAACCTGCTGCTAAACTATAATAAATCTGTTGTGCAATCACGCCATCTTCGTCTTTTCGTTTATTCGAAATTAGAGCTAAATCAGATTCTATATACTTATCTAACATCGTATGTCTATACACCACCTTCTGGTTATTCTCTCTATCCCCTTTCTTAATATCTAGATAGTTGTGTATTTTCATATACTCTTTTTCTCGTGTTATCAATCCGATTAGATGTTGACGCACTTTCTCTGACAAATTGTACTGTTCTCCCTCTAATAGCTCTAAAAAACCGAAAACTTGATGTACTATAGCATAAGATAAATATTCATCTGCAAAATCATAATAGTTTCTTGTCTCACTTCCTTCTTCTACTCCTACCAACAATTCTCTCAAACCTCTAAATTGAATAGAGATATTCTCTACTGCAGAAGCAAACTCAAGGCATCTTACTTCTAAATCATCAGTTTGATAGCATTTTTTAATCTCTGTCAAATGATTTCGGATGGCACTTCTAAAGATAGCCATAAACATCTTCAACTGAAACTCATACTCCATTAATAACTCAGATGAATCTTCTTCTGATTGCAACACATCATTTAAGGCTGAACGCAAATTATTCAATGGAACTGCTCCGTTATCAACAATCTCTTTTAGAAGGTAAATAGGGGTAATAAATCTAACTTTAGACTTAACATCTGAATAAAACTGATCTTTAGTATATGTAGATGCATTAATGTCTAGGCTATTAGGAATAAAAAACCAGGTATTAATATCAAACTCAGCTGTCTGACCTATCTTTTTTGTTTTAAAACCAACCTTTACCTCTATCGAGTAAGCATCATGAATACTTGTTTCTATGTCTATCATACCTTAAACCTGGAATATCTATGTGAAGATATTAAATAATTCTGAGGTTAATCACATATTTCAAAGCAAACAACAATACAATGCTATCCGATAATCTCTATATTCTAAACAAAAAACTGCTCCCTGGACAGAGAGCAGTACCACAAATTAATATAAAACACACAACAATTACTACAGTTGAATTAACAACATAGATGGTGCACTGTTTAGCCATGTTTTTCGTTCTTCCACTAATGTTTTCCAGCTTTCTAAACTAATCAACATTAGATTAAAATCTTTGACAAACTCATTATTAACTTCTTTTGCGTTTACAATGCGGATATGGTTAGGTTTAAATTGTTCAATCAATCTAATCTGTTCTTTAAACTCGGGATAACTTTCTAATTGCCCTGTTGCGTCTAACACCGTAATCTGTGCTTCACTATTGCGAATCCACTTCTGTGCATAACTTAACAACTTCAAATCTTGTTTAGAGAACACAGGTAAAAAGATTTGTTCTACCTTATCGAAGTCTTTATTGATAAAAATTCCCACAGGTACTTTAGATCTATTAAGTATTTGTTGAGTTCTAGCATTAAACCACGAGTTTTCAAAGAATTTTTCTTTTCCTGTTACCTTGTTTAATAGCACATCTGGATTGATAATACGAGTGGTAAAGCCTAAAATATTCCCTAATAAAGACCCTCTATAGATAGAATATCCTACCTCAATTAACAATAAATCACTGATTTGCTCATTAACTACATTGACCACATCACTTTCGATATCATTGGATACCTTATAATAGGTCTGTACCTCTTGATCTAAGGCTGTTGCCTCTTCTTGTACTGCTTCAAATATTTCATTCTCATACTCTGTAGAGGTAAAAGCATTTACTTCAATACTATCTACTAAGTGCATCGCTGTAATCCCTGTATCTGCATTATTTTTACCTACAAAGCTACTAGCCAGTCTCATCAGAGGAGCCAAGCTTGTTTTGTCTTCAAAGAAAAGAGATACTTGATATTTTCCTAAATTCGGAGTTACTGTTTTTACTTCATCATCTCCTAATGGGCCGAATATTTTTGCAATTAAATCTAATACTGGGCCTGTCATAAAGGTCGTTGCTAAGGCCATAATCACCATCATAGCAAACACTTCTCCTGTCAATACACCTAGATCAAAACCAATATTCAATACAATCAGTTCCATTAGCCCTCTAGTGTTCATCAGTGCTCCTATCGTTAAGCTATCTTTCCAAGATATACCAACTATCTTGGCCGTTAAAGCACTACCGACAAACTTTCCTATCGTTGCTACTAAGATAATTACTCCTGTCACCTTCCATAGATAAGGTTCATTTAAAAGACCTATTTCTGTACGTAACCCTGTATAAACAAAGAATAGAGGTAAGAATAAAACTACTGCTACATCTTCCACCTTCTCAATAAAGATATTTCTGATCTTCATATTATCAGGCATTACAGCTCCTGTCATAAAAGCTCCAAATAAAGCATGGATACCAATTACCTCTGTACAATAAGAAGAAATAATTAATGTCAATAAAAATATAGCTACTGTTCCTTTAGAGAACATATTACTCGTTGGCTGATACTTAGCAATACGCGCCAAGAATGGCTTGACTAATTTTAGCATCACGATTACATAAATAATAGCTAGAGCCATGATGTAAAGTGAACTAGCAAAACTTCCTGCTTGTACAATCGCAATTACAGCTGCTAATAGACACCAAGCCGTGATATCATCTGCCGCTGCACAGGTAATCACAATGGTTCCTAAACGTGTCTTTTGTAAACCTCTCTCCTGAACAATACGTGCCAATACAGGAAAGGCTGTAATACTCATGGAAATCCCTAAGAATAGCCCAAAAGATAAGAACTCGACTCCCTCAGGTGCAAAAGATGTAAATATATAATAAGCAAGTGTCATCCCTAAAGCAAAGGGAATGATAATACTAGCGTGGCTAATCAGAACAGCATCATGTGCTTTATTCTTCAACACTTTTAAATCTAGTTCCATTCCGATGACAAACATGAATAGGATTAATCCTATCTGACTTAAGAAGCTTAAGTTTCCTAATGAATGTACAGGAAATAACGCTTCTGAGAATTCTGGAAAATAAGCTCCTACAAAAGAAGGACCTAAGGCAATACCTGCAATGATTTCTCCAATTACAGAAGGCTGTCCTATCTTCTTACAAATCCATCCGAATACTCTAGCCACTAAAACAATAGTAACAATCTGAGCTAATAATAAAGCCAATGGGAAATTTAGGTTATCTTGTATAGTATCTAAGAAGTTTTCAAAAATACTTTTATCAGACACTACTTTAACGACATTCGATTCTAATTTAACTCCTTTAGAAACTACCCAATACATTAAGGCGGAACACCCTCCTATAATAAAGAAATATAAAAGAGAATTTTTAAACTTTGACATACTACTTACTTTTTAACGATACAAACATCTCTATAATAATATTTGTAAATAGCAAGAATGAATCCAAAGACCACCAAGTTGTAATGAAAGTATGTTTTTCTGTAATGAATTTTATATCTTTTCTAAGAAGTCAGTTTTATAAGTCATCCCAAGTGTTAATTCTAGGGGTTTCCCGTCTACTCCTTTAAGTGTAGTCGTTATCTCATCATGACTAAAAAAACGAACTATTCTCAGAGCAATTAATTCCCCTTTATTGATACGACAAAACTTAGAACTAGGCAAAGCTGAAACGAACTTATCTAAAGACATATTCTTAGCTATCACTACTTGGTTGTTTTCTAAATATACATCTTTATCTCTACTGTCCATTTCATTAGTTGTGATATAAAGAATATCAGAGAAGTATAGCAGTGCTTTTCCTTTGTTAGAATTAATAGTAATAAAAGTAGCTTCATCGACTGGTTTATACTGTCGCATTGCTTTTAGTACTGCTTTGTGAAGTCTTTCTTTTTTAATTGGTTTGGCAATATAGTCTATCGCTTCTATTTCAAAAGCCTCTAAAGCATATTCTTTATAAGCTGTCACAAAGATAACGCCTTTATTAGGGAGCAGTTGCGCTACACTTAGACCATCTAATCCAGGCATATTGATATCTAATATGACCACATCAAAGTCTTGATGTGGTGCTTCTTCTAAAAAGACTGCTGGATCGTTATATGCTTTTACGATTTCTATTTCCTCTATTTGCTCACATAGCATCTTTAAATACTTTAACCCTAAAAGTTCATCATCTAGTAGTATGCATTTTAGTTTTGAAATCATGTAAATTAATTTTTAAGTGCGTAGAGTAAATATGATCATCCTCGTTCTTTTCTAATTTATAAGCATTCCCATATATCAGTTCGAGTCGCTTATTCAAAGCTGTAAGGCCATAACCTCCTTTTTCTTTATGTAGGGTCTTCATACGGGATTTTTTATTAGAAACTAACAAATCGAAATGCCCATTTTTCAGTTTAAACAAAATAGAGATAAAAGCATCTGTACTTGCCAGGTCTGCATGCTTAAAAGCATTTTCAATCAATTCTACGCATATAAGAGGAGCGATTAACTCTTCTGTATAAAACACCTCCCCTTCACCTATATTAGATCGTATATCAAGCCTAAAAAGAGGATTAAGCTTAATCTTATTGATATCGATAAGTCGCAAAGCAAATTCGTGTTCTTCTTTTAGAGAGACCATTTTTCTCTGGCTATCATATAAAATATAATCTAACACACCTGCCATCTTATCTAATGCATAGTAGGTCTGATAAGCATGAGACTGAATAGAATTTAGAATATTCTTAAACAAGTGAGGATCTAATCTTGACTCAAGGTTTTCTAATTGTAAATAACGCATCTTAGAATCAAAGAGATATTTTTCCTTTTCTAATTCTAAACGCTTTTTATTATTCTGTACAATTAAGTACACTAAACATACAATAGCTACTATCAATAAAAAAATTACTATGACTAAAAAAGCTTTCATCTACCTTTATTTTAAAACAAAACTAAAGAAATAAATCGATTTCATAATATCATAATTTATAGATACAATTTAGCTATTTCAATACTAATACAGATAAATAAACATTTTTTTAATACTTAAGAAACACTAAAACAGCGTACTGACTAAAAGTTGCAATATATAATTATTACATAAAACTAAACTTTTATTTAAAAAACACAAAAAACACGCATATCAAACTATTATTAATCAATTTAAACGCATTATACTATTGAATTCTAAAAACAAACGAAATATATAAAAATAAACCATTATTTTAACAATAATAATTATCTTAGCATATATAATAAATCAAATAAAAACACCATAAATATGATAGTATTCAAATCTGATTTACAAAATCACTTGTCAAATCTAAATGCTAAAAAGGAAAGTAAAAACACCACCAATTACATACTTTCTTATTTGACACAAAACACCATTACGCCAATTGGTTTTTATGGCATGCTGGAGAATAACCAAATAGAAAATATCTTAAGCATTAAAAAGGCTTTAATCAATTTATTCATAGATATTAAACTAGAAATACTAGATGCTATAGGATACCTAACAGAAGACCATTTACAGGATCTAAACAAACTAAAAATCCTATTCCAAATCAACGAACAAGAGCTTCTAAGCTATAAAACGTATGAAATTCAAGACATTATAACACAACAGATTTCTACTCTAGAAAACAAATGTAAAAACAACGGATTAGATATCATGAAGAACCTAAATAGCCTAAAGAGATTATTAGGAATACCTACTCCAGAGCTAAATATGACTTTAGATACTAATCTATATACTAACTCAATGACGGAAGTAGTAATCTAGCAGTAATAGCCAAACTCACAAACAACAACAAAAACAACAAATACTTTTTACTATATTCAGATTATTTAATATACTATTCAAAGTATACAACATTATAATGTTTCTATTGAAACATTTACTTGATCTTGGTATAGTCTTAGCGGTCTTCTAGATAAACATCTATTATTATGAAACCGTCAATTTTTATCATTCAGATAATCACTCTATCTGTCTCCATCTACTTTAATAGTCTAGCAATAGATTACTTGATTCAATATATACATACAGATCTAGATCACATCTTTGGTATAGCACTTGGTATCACTGTAATTTCTTCTATTATTACATTACTGACATTCACTTACTTTATTTGGGGTATAGTACAGCATATCACTAAACGAATTACCTAGTGCATTTTCAAGCAATTTTAAACTTATCGTATTGATATTTATTCAAATACACTTATCAGATATCTTTGACTAATAGAAACAAAAAAACCTCCCTTCTAATTGAAAAGAGGCTTATATATTATATAGTTTATTTCTTAACTATTAAGCATTACAGGCATTACTAACATCGTAACTGTTTCACCATCTTCTAACCCATCTACAGGTGTTAAGATTCCAGCTCTATTAGGTAATGACATCTCTAATAAAATATCATCAGACTGTAAGTTATTTAACATCTCTAATAAGAATCTAGAGTTAAATCCGATTTGCATATCATCTCCTTGATAATCACAAGTAAGACGCTCATCTGCTTTATTAGAATAATCAATATCTTCAGCAGATATATTTAATTCTGTACCAGCAACTTTTAATCTTATCTGATGTGTTGTTTTATTAGCATAAATAGAAACACGTCTTACAGAACTCAAAAACTGTGTTCTATTGATTAAAAGCTTATTAGGATTCTCTTTAGGAATAACTGCCTCATAATTTGGATATTTTCCATCAATCAAACGACAAGTCAAAGTATAGTTCTCAAAAGAGAATTGTGCATTAGATTCATTAAACTCAATAACAACATCTGCTCCTAAAGCCATTAAAATACTCTTAAGAATATTAAGTGGTTTTTTAGGCATAATAAAACTAGCCTCGTTCGAAGAAACGATATCTGTACGAGAATACTTTACTAACTTATGTGCGTCTGTTGCCACAAAGATTAATCCTGAAGGAGAGAATTGGAAGAATACTCCTGACATCACAGGACGTAAGTCATCATTTCCAGCAGCAAATATAGTTTTGCTAATAGCTGTTGCTAGAACTCCTGCAGGAACTTCTGTTCTAGAAGGATCCTCTAATGATTCTGCTTTAGGAAACTCATCTCCTTGCGCATATGCTAAAACGTATTTACCTACGTCTGAACTAATTTCAATTGTATTGTTTTCCTTAACTGAAAAAGTCAATGGCTGCTCAGGAAATGTCTTTAATGTCTCCAACAATAACTTTGCAGGAACAGCTATACTTCCTTGACTTGTAGATTCAATTTCTAAAGTAGCAGACATTGTAGTTTCTAAATCTGAAGCAGATACCTTTAATACATTATTATCTAACTCAAATAAGAAGTTATCTAAGATATGTAAGGTATTACTACTGTTTATTACACTACCTAGAACTTGTAATTGCTTTAACAAGTAGGAACTCGATACTATAAACTTCATACTATAATTGTTTTATATGTAAAAATACTTTTACAGTTACAAATATATCCGATTATTACCAATAATAAAAGGATTATTGCGTTACTTTTTATTGAATTTGCGTTTTCTTATAAGAATAAATATAGTTCCGAAAACTACAACTAGCGCTATAGGTATCACTAATACTTTCATTTGGATAGAAGTATATTCACGTTCTACACTAACTTTATCTAGCATCGGAATCTTAACCTCTTTGGTTCTCAAATTAATAAGTCCCGTATCGTCTAAAAGATAATTTACAGAATTTACTAATAACTCCTTATTTCCATAAAGCATATTAGTCCATTTATCATAACCTAACTCTAAAGGCATTCCTTTATCGTCTAGCTGATTTCTAATAATATCTCCATCAGAAATTACAATCATTTGTGTTTGTTTACTTTCTGAAAGTGGTTTATCTATTGTAAAAGGCAATACTCTATTCTTAAAAACAGAAGGAAATTCCCCCTCTAATAGAACGCCTAAAATATAACTTCCTTTACCTTCATAAAACTCAGGAGTAACTTCTTCCTTTAAAACATTAAAACTAATTTCACCTGGAACTCCTACTAAACTAGAGTACTTTGAGGATTTAGCTAAAATAGTCTTTTTAACTCCATTTTTTAGAGTGTCGATAGGAGAAGCAAAATCATACTTCACTCCTTCTATATTCTTTACAATAGGATGGTCTATATCTGGATAAACAAATGGTGCAAACTTCCACAAGAAGTCTGTATACACAGTTTCACTCCCTTGTCTACCTGATGCTAATTTTATTTTTGTACTGATTTCATCCTTTACAAGCACAGGATTGATGCGTATACCATATCTAAAAAGCAATTCTCCTAAGCTTTGGTCTTTATTATACGCTAACATAGTCCCATTCGAGCGCAAGCTATCAAAATCTGCTTGAACTTGATCTAACAACCACATCGTTTTACCTCCATTCATTACAAACTGATCCAACACTCCTACCTGCTCTTCAGAAAAAGCTTTTGTTGGTTTTGCAATAATCGCTAAGTCAAATTCTTTTAACTGATCTAAGGTTTTTTGAGGCTCATTAGACACACTTTCTAATGTAAATGGTGCTAAGTGATAAGTCTCACGTAAAGTCATCAGAAAATCTGCTATATAAGCATCATCTAACTCTCCATTTCCTTTAAGAATAGCTATTTTTTTACTTTTCTCTATTGTTACTTTACTGATAGCCTCAGCTAATGCATATTCTAAATGCTGTACAGACGAAATCACTTTTTCTTCTGTATTCGCCCCCATCATATTCTTCAGTAATTGTACTCTAGCAACCTTCTCTCCTTGACTTACTAATGCCCAAGGAAAAACTAGCTGTTGACTTTGAGCCCCTTTATCCGTTACTGTAATGGTTACAGGTTTTAATCCATACTCGTATAATTGTTCTAAAGTTTCTGCCTTATTAGCTCCTTCTTCATTTGGGTCTATAAATCTAAACTTAATATTTTCATTTCTAGATTGTATTTCCTCTAGTAATTGCTTTGTCTCGTTCTGTAACCTTCTAAACTCTAATGGGAAGCTCCCTTTTAAAAACACATCTACGATTAACAGATCCTGAACATTATCTACTATCCCAACTGTGCTTTTAGACAAAGTATATCTCTGATCTTGCGTAAAGTCAATACGTGTATAAGTTAGAGCACTGATAACGTTAATAATAACCAAAACAACTAATAATCGAACCAGTAGTTTTACATCTCTTTTTTGAAACTTTTTCATTATTTGCGCAGTGTTTTAATTTTAAAGACAGTTACCCCTAGACATAAAACAGTCATAGATCCGAAATAAATCAAATCTCTAGTGTCTAACACTCCTTTCGAAATACTTCTAAAGTGATATAGAATCCCTATTTTTTCAAACCACTCTCCAAATAGCCCTGCTAACATATCGATTCCCAATGAAAAAAACAGGCACAAAACAACACCTACTATAAAGGCTACGATCTGGCTCTCTGTCAATGAAGAAGCTAATACCCCCATCGAAACATAACAGCTCACTAAAAATAACAATCCTATAAATGAACCTATTATACTGCTATAATCAATTACCTGTCCTTCTAATACAATATTATTCAGCACAAAAACGTAAACTACAGTAGGCACAATAGCCATAAATATCAATGTGAATACTCCTAGATATTTTCCTAGTACAATCTGCCAAACAGATAAAGGCTTAGTCAACAGCAACTCTATCGTTCCATTTTTAATCTCTTCTGAAAAGCTCTTCATACTAACAGCGGGAATCAAAAATATCAACACCCAAGGCGCTAAATAAAAGAATGGAGATAAATCAGCAAAACCACTTTGCAACACATTATATTCTCCATCTATAAACCATAGCAGAGCTCCATTTATCACTAAAAATAGGACGATAACAAGATAACCTGTCAATGAGCTAAAGAAAGCTCTAATTTCTCTAAGACTAATTGCCTTCATAAAAACATCTATTTAAGAGTAACGACTTTATCCACACTCCACGCCTCTGCTTTCTCTTTGAATAAAGTCTTTGTGTAAGGCCATATCTCCCCGAAAAGTTCTGATTTTTTATATGCTTCTAGATTACTTTCATCTTCCCAATAACTATAAGTAAAGAAAATATTAGATTGATCCTTATCACGATATACTTCTAAGAATTGACAACCAGGATAATGTCTTACCTTATCCTTAATCGTATCAAAATGCTCTAAAAAATCATGTACCTTATTTTCAAGCAAGGTTAGCTTTACAATTCTTATAAACATACTTTTTATTTTAATATTGTGTTTCAGAATCAAATTCAATGACAATAGTATCATTTAACTGAAGATTCATTAATTTTCGCGGAGTTCCTCCTGGTGTGTCAGGTTTAGAATAGAACAATGCAATAGTCAACAAATCTATATCATTAAATATAGCAACTAGTTCGCCTGCCCTTTCTTTTAAGGTAGCTCTATCATTAAGCTTGAAGTCTGCAAAATAGTCATTTATTCGATTGATTCTATAATTCTTAACTCTGATAGCGAATTCTCTCCCCTCTGAGACTACTTCGTAGTCACTTCTATGGATATTAGTCACAAGGTTACCATAAGAATCCTCATAGATCACCTTACCTGTTATTTTATTTCTATTTAAAACGACATTTGTAGCCAGTCTACTAGGACTATAGATAGATTCTAACATCACTCCTATTTCTTCTAATTGACGACCTTCATTTAGTTGATATGCACAATAGACAAATATATCATTTGATTTCATCATACCATCATGATTAATCTCTATTGCTTTATCGAAATCCTCATCTCCTAAAATAATACTAACTATTCCATTATCTGCTGTAATAAAATAATGCCCATCAAATTCTACACAAATTGCCTTTGTATAGTCGGTCACAGAAGCATCAACTGCTATAATGTGAATAGTACCTTTCGGAAATTGGCTATATGCTGCCCCGATAACGAATCCAGCGTCTTCGGTATTATATTTACTTATTTCGTGTGAGATATCAACTAAATTACAGCCAATGATATTCGAATAGATCTTCCCTTTCAAAGCTCCTACATAGTGGTCCCGATATCCAAAATCTGTTGTTAGTGTAATTATTCTCTGCATTATTATTTTTCAATATATTTTTAAGAAAAATGATTTTTTTATAGTAGATTTGAATATACAAAATTAGATTATTTTTTTTAATTAACTCTACAGGTATTGAACGAAAGGATAATAGAATTAACAGATTTTAGCCCTAAAGATTTTTGGGGCCCACAAGACACTCATTTAGATATACTTAAAAAATTATATCCAAAAGTTAAAATTGTGACAAGAGGATCAGTCCTAAAGATTTATGGAGATCCAGAAATTTTAGATGAATTTGAGAAGAGTTTTGACCGACTAGTCAAATATTTTATCAGATATAATCGCATCGATGAAAACATTATCGAAAGATTAGTCCTTGATAGTGCACCTCCTTCTCTTCCTACAGACGACATTCTCGTACATGGAGTATCTGGAAAACTTATCAAAGCAATCACCCCTAATCAACAAAAACTAGTCAAGTTCGTTGAAAAGAACGATATGGTTTTTGCAATAGGACCTGCTGGTACTGGTAAAACTTATACAGGGGTAGCACTAGCTGTAAGAGCTTTAAAGAACAAGGAGGTAAAGAGAATCATACTTACTAGACCTGCTGTTGAAGCTGGAGAGAACCTTGGCTTCCTTCCTGGAGATATGAAGGAGAAGCTAGATCCTTATATGCAACCATTATATGATGCACTTAGAGATATGCTCCCTCCACAGACATTAGATGACTATATCCTTAAAGGGGTTATACAGATAGCGCCATTAGCTTTTATGCGTGGACGTACATTAGATAATGCCTTTGTTATCCTAGATGAAGCTCAGAATACGACCCATTCTCAAATGAAGATGTTTCTGACACGTATGGGTAAAAATGCTAAATTCATCATCACAGGAGACCCTGGTCAGATAGACTTACCTCGTAAAGTATCTTCTGGATTAAAAGAAGCTCTTTATATCCTAAGAGACGTAGATGGAATAGGAATGCTATATTTAGATGATAAAGATATCGTACGACACAGATTAGTAAAGAAAATCGTAGATGCTTATAAGACTATTGAAGAAAGACCTGATAAGATGTCTATAGAAGAACTAAAAAAAATGGAAGGTTAACTAGTTAACCTTCCATTTTTTATTATTTATTTCAATACAATTATTCTACATATTGTATGTATCTCTTAAGAACATAAGCTTTTGCTTTCCTTCTTCATACAGATACAAGTAATCATCTTTAAGCTCAAAGCGATCACAACTATCTAATACTGCTAGTAGCTCCTTCTCTTTCTGATACATCTCAGTCACATATTCTGGAGAAAGTACTACTTTAAAGAAGATGGAATCCCCTTCACATCTAACATCTCCATAAATCATGTGATTCCCTCCACTTCCAGAGAAACTACGTGTATTAATATCAATACAAATCATAGGAATCTGATTAATACCTAATTCTTCTACTCTCTTATCTTCATAAGACTGAAAAATCCAGTTACCAGATAATTTATCTGTATATAAATAGTGTCCAAAACAAGCAAAATCAATTACATCATCTTCCACACCATCGTGTTTCTTAATTAAACGCACTGCAACAGAGTGATCAAATCTACCATCTGCAAAGTCCTTCGCAGTCTCATCTTCATAAATCACGATCTCTATCTCCTCATGCTTCGTATAAGACTTATATATTCTAGATTCTCCATCCACTAATGGTTCTACAAATGGAAAAATTATCTTCTGATTAGGTTTTGTACTTGAATAAACAATTCCTTTTTTCCCAATTGATACAACCTGTGGTAAATCTTGAGCTACTGCTTTAAAAAAAGTACCATCTAAATCATTCTTGCTCAATAGGTCAATTTGTTTATTACTAGCTTCTTTAAAGCTTTTTTCTTTAGATTGATCTACCCCACAAGAAGGAAACAACGAAACAGTTAACGCCAATATCATATTTTCAATTTTACAGTATGCAAAGATAAATCCTACTATCTTCTAAAAAGAATTATTCACTCTCTTTTAGTATTAATTTAACTCTGAATGACTACATTCTTTAAACTTTCATCTTATTTGTCCTTGCAAAGATACAACAACAATAATTAAACTGCATTTCCTTTTGACACCTATTGTCATAATTATAACAAAACATTAATAAATACATGCATATTAAATCATTTGTTTTGTACTAATCACGCAATTTATACACACATTTCATTTTAGGATTACTCTTTTTTAACAATATCACCGAACTTACCATTCACAATATTCGCTAAATCCCCAGGACTAATACCAATGCTCAGTCCTTTACGTCCACCACTTACATAGATAGTCTCTAAATCTTTTACTTCTATATCTATAAATGTAGGATATAACTTCTTCATCCCTATAGGAGAACATCCTCCTCTAATATATCCTGTTATTCCTAACAAATCCTTTACAGCTAACATTTCTATCTTTTTTTCTCCACAGATATTAGCTGCCTTTTTTAAATCTAACTCACTATTAATAGAAACCACAAAAACATATATCGCATTCCCCTTACCATGAGCCACCAAAGTCTTTAACGACTCTAGTTCAGATATTCCTAACTTTTCACAGACAGATTTACCATCTATTAGTTCGTCAGAAATATCATACTCATACATCTCATAACTTGTCTTCTTACTATCTAATATACGTAAAGCATTAGTCTTTGCTACCTTTTTACTCATTCTACTATCTTAATTTTATCAGGAGCAAAATTACTATTTTTTACAATAAAGTCGTCTTATACCCTGTTTGTCTTAGACAAAACATAAAATCGTCTTGATTATTACATACGCAATATATATTCATATTCGACCCTACTACTTTCTTAAAAATTGGCTTAAAGCTCTTTGGTAATGTATTATAAAACTCATCAGCGTTAGACACCTTGTATTTAGGATCAATGTCCACCGCTACTAATACAACAAATTCATTCGATTTTAATTCAATAGGTAATTTCATAGTTTTTTTATTTTAATGGTTATTACGGCAATTTATAAAAAAATTCATTAATTTTTTACATTCATTAAAAAAATCACAATCCTATAAACATACTATTCTTTCGAAATTCTCAACACACACAATCACATATCTTGAATAATTCAGACCTAAAAAAAATATAAATTGTAGTTATCAACACTATTTTGTGGAAAAATAATATACATTTGTGTCAAATAACTCAAGTAAGCATATATAACAACTTAGAAAATGCAAAACATTCCTAGTGTTGACTTACGTGATTTCCTATCGGATGACCCGGTACGTAAACAAAAGTTTGTAAATGAAATCGGCCAAGCCTACGAAGAAATTGGATTCGTAGCATTAAAAGGACACTTTTTAGATGATCAATTAGTTGATAATCTATATAAAGAAGTTCGTAATTTCTTTAATCTTCCATTAGAGACTAAAAATTCTTATGAAGTACCAGGTATTGGTGGTCAGAGAGGATATGTTTCTTTTGGTAAAGAGCATGCTAAAGGAAGAACAGAAGGTGATCTAAAAGAGTTCTGGCATTTTGGACAGTACGTTGAAAATGATCCTGCTTTAGAAGCATCTTATCCTGCTAACGTAGAAGTAAAAGAATTACCTCAATTTAACGCTGTTGGAAAAGAAACTTACCAAATGTTAGAAAAAACAGGTGTATACGTATTGCGTGCGCTTGCTTTATTCTTAGGTTTAGACGAGTTCTACTTTGACAAATTCGTTAAAAACGGAAACAGTATCTTACGTCCTATCCACTACCCTCCTATCCAGAACGAACCTAAAAATGCTGTGAGAGCAGCTGCACATGGTGACATTAACTTAATCACTCTGTTAATGGGAGCTCAAGGTAAAGGACTACAAGTACAAAACCACGACGGACAGTGGATCGATGCTATCGCAGCTGATGATGAATTAGTAATCAATGTTGGTGACATGTTATCTCGTCACTCTAACAATAGATTAAAATCAACTATCCACCAAGTAGTTAACCCTCCTCGTGAACTATGGGGAACTTCTAGATACTCTATTCCATTCTTCATGCACCCAGTGAGCACAATGCCACTAAACTGTTTAGAGAATTGTATCGATGAGAATAATCCTAAATTATATGAAGATATTACTTCAGGAGAGTTCTTACACCAAAGACTAGTTGAATTAGGCTTGATTAAATAATCTATCCTAATAAAAACATATTCTTAAAAGAGGGAGCCCATTACTCCCTCTTTTTTATTTCATGCGATATACTTCGTAAAAGGTCATTTTTTTTACCCTATTTATATTGATTGATTTTAACATATTTCGTATCTTTACTTATATACATAGCATTCTAATCATTCTCTTGTAGAAAGACTAGAATACGCTTTTAGATTAATCATTTTTATAAGCACCATATTACATAACTAAATGAGTAAAAAGTTAAATAGCTTAGATGCCTTAGGAGGCTTTGTTTTTTCTACTAATAAAGATTTTGAATTCGAACAAGAAGAATCCACAGAAACTCTTGCCCCTAATCTTCAAAGATTAGAAGCACATATAGACAAAAAGAATAGAGGTGGTAAAGTAGCTACCCTTATTAAAGGTTTTGAAGGAAATGAAGACGACCTTAAAGATTTAGCTAAAAAACTAAAAACACTATGTGGTGTTGGCGGAAGTACAAAAGATGGCGAAATAATTATACAAGGTAATTTTCGCGATAAAATAATGGATTATTTAATAAAAGAGGGCTACAAAGTAAAACGTGTAGGCGGCTAATTAAAAATTTAATATTATGAAGATTAAATCATCTGAATTAATTCTAAACCCTGATGGTAGTGTATACCATCTAAACTTAAGACCTGAACATGTTGCTAAAGACATCATATTCGTAGGTGACCAAAACCGTGTAGACAGAATCACTAAGCACTTCGATGCTATTGAATTTTCAACACAAAAAAGAGAGTTTAAAACAACTACAGGTACGTATAAAGGAAAACGTCTAACTGTAATCTCTACAGGTATCGGACCTGATAATATCGATATCGCTGTTAATGAAATCGATGCTCTATTTAATATTGATTTAGAAACTAGAGAAATTAAAAAAGATCTTACTTCTGTAAATATTGTAAGAATAGGGACATCAGGTTCTTTACAAGCAGATATCCCTGTGAATAGCTTTGTACTATCTCAGTATGGATTAGGACTTGATAATTTAATGCGTTCTTACCTTATTGACGGAGTTACAGATGTTGCTTTAGAAGACGCTTTTATTGAACATACAAATTGGGATCTTAAAAAAGGACGCCCATACTTCATTAAAAACAGTGCAGAGTTAGAAGCTAAATTAGAAAGCGACTTAACATTCAAAGGAATTACAGGTACAGCAGGTGGATTCTACGGTCCACAAGGACGTGTACTTCGTCTACAAATCCAAGATCCAGAACTAAACCATAAAATCGACAACTTTAAATTCGGTGAATACCGTATTACAAACTTCGAAATGGAAACGTCTGCAATCTATGGTTTATGTAGCTTATTAGGTCACCATGCAGTATCTCTTAATACAATTATTGCAAATAGAGCTAACGGAACATTCTCAGAAGATCCTTATGCAGCTGTTGACAAACTAATTGTATATACATTAGACAAACTTAGCGCAATATAATAAGATTACTTTTTCTAAAAAGCTACCTTATAGAGGTAGCTTTTTTTATATCTACTCCTCACTGCTCACTACCTCTTATATTACTAAAGAAGCACACTAAAAGTGATTATATTACAGTTGATTTAACTTTAAGTACAATACACCAGTGTTATGACACCGTTATTTTACCCAAAATAACGGACTCACTACGGACTCATATCGGACTCACTACGGACTCATTCAAAACAAAATACATCTCGACCTGCAATCGCTGTACAACTATTCCTCTCTTCGTTATATTGAATATTTATTGTCCTATCCCTTCCTCTAGAAAAACAAATCTCGATAGTTCAAAAAAAACTCTTCTAAAGAACTTCTCCTAATTCAAAATACAAGATCAATAAATCACAAAAACTAAAGAAGTATTACTACTAAAAAACCCTCTTTCATTGTCTTTCTCAAGATTAATTCAATAAACTAAGTTACAAAAAGCCTTATTACCAAGTTTAGTACTTATAAAATAATAGCAAAAAATTAACAAAAAAGCCCTCACATAACAGTATCATTTTTATATCTTAAATTTTTAAACATTATCGTATTTTTTTAATAAATAAATTATATTAATCAATATAATTAATATATACGTTTATTTTATTTGACTCTTTCAAATAAATGCACTTAATTTAAGGTGCTTAAAATTTTTATTTGAAATGACGAAAGAAGACTCGAAACTAGAGAGGATAAAATACGCACCGTATAGAGAGCGTATTGTATCAGCAGAAGATGCTGCTCTCTTAATACATGACCAGGCAGTAGTAGGAGCTAGTGGCTTCACTAAAGCTGGAGATAGTAAATCTGTATTACCTGCATTTGCACTACGTGCAGCACAAGAAAATGTTGCAATTACCTTAATAACTGGTGCCTCATTAGGACAAACTACTGACGCTGACTTAGCAACTAACAATGCCTTAATCCGAAGAATGCCTTTCCAAGCAGATTCAGTATTAAGAAAGTCTATAAACAGTGGGCAAGTAAAATATATCGATCAACACTTAAGTGAAACAATCGAACAACTTCAAGAGAAACATATTCCTCAAGTAGATATCGCTATCATTGAGGCTACTTATATTAACGAAGAAGGATTTATCATTCCTACCACATCTATTGGTAACTCTGCTTACTTCGCTAGTGTAGCTAGAAAAATAATCATTGAAGTAAATACAGCTATTCCTTTAGAAATAGAAGGAGTACACGATAATAGTGTACCTATCAAACAACCACGTAGAGAAATCATCCCTATTCATACAGTAAAAGATAGAATAGGAGAAAACTTTATTCGTCTAAATCCAGATGACGTGATTGCAGTTGTTTACTCTAGTATAGAAGACACTCCTGCTCAATTACCAGAACCAGACGTTAAAACTTCTGCTATCTCTGGTCACTTACTTAAATTCTTCGAAGAAGAAGTTAGAAAAGGCAAATTAACTCACTCTCTTTTACCATTACAAGCAGGAATCGGAAAAGTAGCTAACGCTGTATTAACTGGTTTTATTGATGGCCCATTCCACGACTTAACGATGTATTCTGAAGTATTACAAGACAGTACTTTTGATTTAATTGACTCTGGAAAAATGACTTTTGCATCAGGATCTTCTATTACTGTTACTGAAGAGTGCTATGGAAAAATCATTAACAACTTCGGACAATATAAAGATAAACTAGTACTACGCCCGCAGAACATTAGTAATGCTCCTGAGGTTATTCGTAGATTAGGTATTATCGCTATCAATACTGCTATCGAATTTGACATCTACGGAAACGTTAACTCTACTCATATCGGAGGTAGTAAAATGATGAATGGTATCGGTGGATCTGGAGACTTCGCTAGAAATGCTTATTTAAGTATTTTCGTTACACAGGCAGCATCTAAAGAAAACAATATTTCTCACGTACTTCCTATGGTATCTCACGTAGACCATACTGAGCATGATGTAGACATCCTAGTTACAGACCAAGGTCTAGCAGACTTAAGAGGTCTATCCCCTAGAGAGCGTGCAGAAGTCATCATAGAGAACTGTGTACATCCAGAATATAAAGCAGAATTAAGAGATTACTTTGAAAGAGCGAAAGAAAGAGGAGGACACACTCCACATGTATTAGAAGAAGCTTTCAAATTCCACATTCGCTTCCAAGAAAAAGGTTCAATGAAACCTTAATAATAAATAAAAACTCTACTCTCTTTTTAGTAGAGTTTTTTTTGTTTTACTCTTAAAATATTATCTAAAAAATGCCCTATTTTACTATCTTAGCATAAAAATGTAGTACGATTTAAAATGGCAAATGTAAATATTATCGGAGTGCCTGAGCACTTCAACCTACCGTGGCAATTATGTATAGAAAATGGTGAATTCGAAGAACTTGGCATAAATTTAAAATGGACAGACATACCTGAAGGTACAGGTAAAATGTGTCAGATGCTAAGAGATAAAGAAACAGATCTCGCTGTTATACTTACTGAAGGAATTATAAAAGATATATCTGAAGGAAATCCAACAACTATCATACAAGAATATGTAGCCTCTCCTCTACAATGGGGAATACATGTAGCACATAATTCTCCATATCAAAAAATAGAAGACTTAGAAGGCAAACGAATTGCTATCAGTAGATATGGATCTGGTTCACACCTTATGGCAATTGTTCATGCAAAAAAGATGAGTTGGGATATTGATAATCTTGAGTTCGTTATCGTCAACACTTTAGATAATGCAGTAGAAGCGCTAACTAAGGGTGAAGCAGACTATTTTATGTGGGAGCATTTTATGACTAAACCAATAGTTGACCAAGGAATATTCAGAAGACTAGGTGACTGTCCTACTCCTTGGCCTTCGTTCGTATTAGTTGCGAATAATGAATTCCTAAATAAAAACAAAGGATTAATTGACAATCTACTGGAATGTATTAATGCTACTACAGAAGAGTTCAAAATGATTCCTTCTATTGACCGTACATTATCTAGTAAATATAATATCAATATAGATGATGTTAAAGAATGGCTAAGTATGACTAAATGGTCTCAAAGACAACTGTCAGAAAAACACTTTAATAAAACACAAGAACAATTAGTAGATTTAAATATAATCACTAATACTATTAAATACAGCGAAACCGTTTTATAATATAGTTTTGACCTTAGACTACGATGAGTAATAATACAGAATTACCGGATAAAGTTTCTGAAAAAAGTTGGCTTAAGTACTTGAGAGTCCCAAAACCTTGGGACAATATCATCATACTTATACTTAACGTACTGATCACTATTCCTATTTTTATTATTATTCATCAAAATATAGATGACCCGAACTGGCCATACCAACTAGATCGTATCATTCTATTTTTATCTATTGTAGGTATACTGCAGTTCTTACTTCAAAAGATGAAATTAGTCTTGAATATGCTGATTATCATTTATTTGATTGTTCTTATTGTAAATTCTTTCTTTGGAGGTTATGGTTATAATGCTGTTTTTGAAGACTATAAAGTTATGATCTATGCGATGGCAGAAGATCCTAAACCGCAAGATCTTATCATTTCTAAGCTACTCCCTTTTCCTAATAAAAGTAAAATAATCCCAGCGATAGAATATGATAAACCTATAGTAAGGAATTATGCTTTAGCAACTACACGTAAACACTTTAGCAATATTCCAAATACTCAACATTACAGACAAATAGTACAATCTTTAGCTATTTTTAAAGAGGTACGTACGAAGTGGAATTATGTAAATGACCCTAAGGGTAGAGAATATATCGCTACGGCATCAGAATCATTACAGCATTTCTCAGGAGATTGTGATGACTATTCTGTATTAATGGCAGGACTTCTCAGAGCTATAGGCGCAACCCCAAGATTGATACATACTAAAGAACATATGTATCCTGAACTACTAATCCCAAATAAAGGAGATCTAGAACAGGTAATCTACCTTATTAAAGAAGTTCTTTTTAAAGAAGAAAGTAAAGGTAAAGAGATACATTATCACATAGACGAACGTGGTCAAATATGGTTAAACATGGATTACACCGCTAGATACCCTGGCGGACCGTTTATGTCAGAAGAAATATTAGGACAACTCACTTTTAATTAAATAAATATATGGAATTAGTTAATACAACACCCCTCATAGCAGGCTCAATATATGGCGCACTAGCTATTATATTTGGTGCCTTTGGAGCACACGCTCTAAAAAAACATATGACTGCCGAGCGCTTAGAGAGCTTTGAAGTAGGCGTAAAATATCAAATGTACCACGCTATCCTATTACTAATCTTAGGATTAATGCCTGCACATATTCATATCACAAGAGCAGTTAATATCATCATCATTGGTGTATTCTTATTCTCTTTCAGTATTTATGGATTAACCTTAAGTGCTACATTTAAGAAGAAAATAAAAATACTTGGCCCTATAACTCCTTTAGGAGGAGTGTGTTTAGTAATTGGTTGGATAATGCTGTTAATTCAATTCATAAAACTTTTATAGACTTTTTTAGGCTGATTTTAGCTTAATCTAGTTTTTTAAGTATATTTGTTCATATAATGCAATTATAACTTGTATTTCTAATACTAAAAAACAAAATCGATGAAAAAAATTTTAACAGTACTTGGAGCTGTAGCTGTACTAGCTTCATGTAACAAAGAAGCTACTGGTTATACAATCAATGGTGAAACTAAAGGTCTAACAGATGGAACTAAAGTATATATTGAGAAAATTGATATTGCAACTGGTAGTACAGTAGCTATTGACTCTACTGAAATTAAAGACAATGCATTCACCTTCAAAGGAGCTGCTGAAAGTCTAGACCAAAACTTCTTTTCATTTGGTAAAGAACCAGGAAAATTACCTTTCGTTTTAGAAAATGGTAAAATCGTTGTTCAATACGATAATGAAAAAGCAGAAAACAGTAGCGTAACAGGTACTAAAAACAATGATGAATATACAGCATTCACTAAAAAAGTTGACGAATTAGAGCGAGCTTTAGTCCAATACCAAGGTGATAACCAAGAGGCTTTTAAACAAGCTAACGAAGCTCAAGACCAAGCTAAAAAAGATGCTATTATCAATGGTTATATGGCATTAGCAGAAAAGTATGATGAGTATGTAGAAGATTACATTGATAATAACGCTAATTCATTAACTACTTTAGTCTATTTATCAAAAACAGTTGGTTCAGGACAATACATCAAAGAAGAATTAGTTGAAAAATTCAATAAATTTGATGAAACATTAAAGAACACTACTGTAGCAAAAGCTTTTAAAACAGCATTAGACGCTATTCCTGATGCTAAAGTAAAAATTGGTGACAAAGCTCCTGATTTCAGTGCTCCATCTCCAGAAGGAAAAGAAATTTCTTTAAAAGAAAGTTTAGGTAAATTAACTATTATTGATTTCTGGGCATCATGGTGTGGTCCTTGTAGAACAGAGAATCCTAATGTAGTAGCTCTATATGAAGAATACCACCCTAAAGGATTAAACATCATTGGTGTTTCTTTAGATAAGGATAAAGCAAAATGGATCGAAGCAATTGCTAAAGATAAATTAACTTGGAATCAAATCTCTAACTTAAAGTTCTGGGAAGAGCCAATCGCTCAAAATTATGAGGTACGTGCTATTCCAGCGACATACCTTTTAGATGAAAATGGTGTAGTAATCGCTAAAAACTTAAGAGGTAAAAAACTTAGAGCTAAAGTTCAAGAAATCTTAGACAAATAAATATCTACTTAAGATATAGAAAATAAAAGGGTTATAGAAGTTTCTATAACCCTTTTTTAATACTCTAATATCTCCGTTATAATCAGTAATATTTTATTATATTTAATCTTTACAAATTATATTAAAAATACATCCAATGAGAACACTACCTTTAGTAATTATAGCCTTTCTATTAATGAGTTTTACTATAAAAGATAAAGGTTTTCTAATAAAGGGAATAACAAAAAACATTTCTGAGGGAGAAATGATCTATTTAAAAGTTTTAAATCCTGAAACTAATAATTTTGACGCAATAGATTCTGTTCGTTTAAAAAACAACTCATTCGAATTTAAAGGTAACACAACTTACCCTACTTATGCACTATTAGAGTTATCTGAAAACGTTACGGAATTAGTAGTTTTAGAAAATGGTATTATTAATTTTCAATATGACTATAATGATGATCTAAGCACCTCTGCTATTGGTACAAAAAACAATAATGAATTAAATGCTTTTCACAATAATATAAAAAGAGTACAGAAAGAAGCTAATGCGTATAGAGATACGAATCAAGATATCTTAACACAAGCTATAAAAGATAATAACAGAGAAGTTCTTGAAAGGTTATCAAATGAATTTAAAGTCTATGTAAAAGACATTAATGACATTATCACAAATCAACTAACTCAACATAGCAATTCATTCACGTCTTCTGTAATTTTATTTCAGCGAATAGACAATAAAAATATAGATACTAATGAGGCTAAATTATATTATAATCAACTAGCTGATAATATTAAGCAATCTAATATAGGTATAGCTATTAAAAACCTATTAGACAATTCTGCTGCCAATACTTTAGTAAAAATTGGAGATAAAGCGTTAGACATCTCAGGTAAAGATCCTAATGGAGAAGTGATTTCACTATACGATAATCTTGGTAAAGTGACCATTATTCACTTCTGGGCTCCGTGGTGTCCTGCATGTCACGAAACACTGCCTACCATAAAATCTATTTATGAAAAGTATCACGATAAAGGCTTGAACATCTTTAGTATTGCCTTAGATGATAATAAAGAGGAATGGATAGAAAGTATACAAAAGGAAGGTCTTAATTGGCTTCATATCTATAATCTTTATGAAATTCAACTACAATATGGAGTTAAAAATATTCCAACAGTATTTGTTTTAGACGAGAATGGAACTGTAATAGATATTAACCACTTAGAAGTAGACTTTGACCAATTACTTACTAAATATTTAGGAAAATAATATCTTCGCTCATGTTCTAATAATTATCCTAAACTGATTACTCTATAACTAAAAATATATTTTTTAAAAATATTGTAACAAATCGTAACATTAGACTACTTATAGGCATGAACAAACATTTGGAACAAGAATTCGTTGCTCTTTTGGATAAGAATCAAAACCTTATCCACAAAGTCTGTCGACTATATACAGTCGATGAAGCAGCTCATAAAGACTTGTTCCAAGAAATCTCTATTCAACTATGGCACGCTTACCCAAAGTTTAGAGGAGATTCTAAGTTCTCTACATGGGCTTATAGAGTAGCATTAAATACAGCCATCTCGTTATATCGTAAAAAAACAAGAGAACTAAGCACCATACCTTACGATAGTACATTTTGCAAATTTGAATATTCCGAATACAATTATCAAGAAGAAGAGCAATTAAAACTAATGTATAAAGCTCTTCAACAGCTAAACGATATTGAAAAAGCATTAGTATTCATGTATTTAGAAGATAAGAATTATGAAGAAATAGCAGAGACATTAGGTATTAGTGAAGTCAATGCTAGGGTAAAAATGAATAGAATAAAAAGCAAACTTAAAAAGATATTAAATCCCTAGAGGCAATAGAATATGAAGGAGTTAGATTTATTAAAAAAACACTGGAATAGCGACCAAAAATTCCCTAAGATCTCTACTGAAGAGATACAAAAGATGATACATAAGAAATCGTCTTCTATCGTCATGTGGATATTTATCATTAGTATAATCGAATTTATTGTATTAAATGGTTTTAGTTATTTATTCGGATCAGACGTAAATAGAAATGATATTGGCCCTATCTATGCTTTTATGATCAATAACTTAGATTGGTTATCATTAGGAATATCAGTGATATTTATTACTATTTTCTATTTAAATTATAAAAAAATATCTGTAGCTGATTCCACTAAATTATTAATGGAATCTATTCTAAAGACAAAAAAGACAGTTAACTATTATATCTATACTAACCTAATTATCTTCTTTATAGCTTTCATTATTATATTGATTGATATTCTGACACATGATGATAAGTTGACCTTACCTACGGCTTTAATTAGCGCAGTGATTGTTATTATTATATGTGGTGTATTTTTAGGATTACTATGGTTATACTACCGTCTAATCTATGGTTTATTAATCAAACGATTAATGAAAAACTATACGGAACTAGAGAAAATAGATTATGAATAAAAACATTTTCCTTTATTTTGCATAACTTAGACAAAATATTGGTTTTAAAGAATGACGATAACACAATTAATATATGTATTAGCAGTAGCAGAACATAAAAATTTCACGCTTGCTGCAGAAAAAACTTTTGTTACACAGCCTACATTAAGTATGCAAATCCAAAAGTTAGAGGAAGAACTCGAGGTACAAATATTTGACCGAAGCACAAAACCTATTCAGCCTACGGCTATCGGTCAAGTTATTATTCAACAGGCAAAGAAAATTGTCAATGAATCAGATCGAATTAAAGATCTTATTGATCTAGAAAAAGGATTTATTGGGGGAGAGTTTAAACTAGGAATGATACCTACTATAGCCCCTACTCTACTTCCTATGTTCCTAAAAACATTTCTAAATAAGTACAATAAGGTCAACCTAATTATAGAAGAATATACAACTGAAGAGATTATTCAGAAACTTCGCAATGGATATCTGGATGCTGCTATAGTTGCTACTCCCTTAGAAGAGTCTGACATTAAAGAAAGAGTTCTATTCTACGAACCATTTGTAGGATATGTTCCTGCAAATTTTAGACAAGAAATGGGAGCAGAACTTCATCAAGGAGACCTAGATCTAAGAAAGTTACTTTTACTACAAGATGGACATTGTTTTAGAGATGGTATAATCAATATCTGTAACAGCAAATCTACTGCAGAAAGCAAAAACTTTAAATTACAAAGCGGAAGTTTTGAAACTTTAATAAATCTATCTAAAGAAGGTCTAGGTTACACACTATTACCATACCTACACACACTTTCATTAAATCAAGATGACAAAAATAACTTAATACAGTTTGCTGATCCAAAGCCTGCTAGAGAGATTAGTTTAATCTATACAGACAACGAATTAAAGCTTCAAATTATTAATGCTTTATATGAGGTTATTTTAAGTATTATAAGAGGAGCAATAGCATTTCAAGACGTTAAAATTATTAGTCCGAAAAAGAATCAATAACTTTGACTTATATAAAATAAAAAAGGGAAGCAAATGCTTCCCTTTTTTGTGGCTTAATTAATTATTTTCTTCTTTTTCTTTCACTACAAGTCTAAATCCTTCTCCGTGAATGTTTAAGATTTCTACTGTTTCGTCTAATTTAAGATACTTTCTTAATTTAGCGATGTATACGTCCATACTACGAGAAGTGAAATAGTTGTCATCTCTCCAAATCTTAGTTAACGCTACTTCACGTGGCATTAAATCATTTTCATAAATTGCTAACATCTTTAACAATTCATTCTCTTTTGGAGATAATTTAATTGGCTCATCATTTTCAAAAGTTAAGAATCTCAACTTAGAATTTAAATGGAATTTACCAATTTGGAATTCGAACTTCGTATTATCTGTTTTAACTTCAGACGATTTTCTATGAATAATCGCTTTGATTTTCATTAATAATACTTCAGAATCGAATGGCTTGTTTAGGTAGTCATCAGCTCCTACTTTATAACCTTTCAATACATCTTCTTTCATTGACTTCGCTGTAAGGAAAATGATAGGCACCTCTTTATTTTTATCACGGATCTCCTTGGCTAGAGTAAATCCATCTTTATAAGGCATCATAACATCTAGGATACATAAATCAAAAGTATCTCTTTTGAATTTTTCGAATCCTTCCATTCCATTCTTAGCTAAAGTAACTTCGAAATCATTGATGGCTAAATAATCTTTTAAGATTGCACCGAAATTCGGATCATCTTCTACTAATAAAATCTTTTTGTTGTTTGTTGTTTCCATGTTATATTTAATTTATTAATGGCATTTTTATAATAAAGGTACTTCCTTTTCCTTTTTCACTCTCAACATAAACTTGAGAATTGTGTACCTCTACAATTTGTTGAACATATGCTAGTCCTAGACCATGACCTTTTACGTTGTGTAAATCACCTGTGTGCTCTCTGTAAAACTTGTCGAAGATTCTCTTCTGAGCCTGTTTACTCATTCCTACACCGTGATCCTGAATTTTGATTAAGATAAAATCTTTTACATTTTCAGTATACACATCTATAATTGGCACATCCTTAGAGTACTTGATAGCATTATCTAAAATATTTACTATCACACTAGTAAAGTGAAAATCATTTCCTAACACATCACTTCTACGAGCATCTAAGTTCAAGTTTATTTCTCCTCCTCTATCTTGAATAATTAATCCTACGTGATCTACAGCATTTTCTATCACTTCATGGACATCCATTGCTTCTTTGTCTACATTAAACTCACGTCGTTCTAATTTTGAGATTTGAAGAACATTTTCAACTTGCGCATGCATTCTTTTATTCTCGTCTCGAATCATTTTCAAATAACGATCAACTTTTTCTGGATCATTTATAACCTTTGGGTTTTTAATTGCATCTAAAGCTAAATTAATTGTTGCTATAGGCGTTTTAAACTCGTGAGTCATATTGTTGATGAAATCTGTCTTAATCTCAGATATTTGCTTTTGTTTAATCAATTGATTAATCGCATTCAAATATGCTGCGATAATAACCATCGTAAACAAAATTGACAATAGTGTTATCCCTATTAACGAAGAGAATAAATACTTACTCTTTTCTGGGAAAGTAATATACAGTTGGTATTTACTTCTATTCTCATTATCTGTGAAGATTGGCACTCCATAAGTAGAACCTTCCTCATAAATAAAATCTTCTGACTTAATCTTGGTTGATAATCCTTTGTTATAAATACCAAATTCAAACTTAGCATTAACACCATATTGTTTAAGCTCTTTCTCTAAGATCTCTCTCAATTTAGCTTTAGAAATCCTTTCATCTATACTTCTTAGAGCTACAATATCCTTAAAATAAATATCAAATTGTGCTTTATCTAAAATATCTAGATTACCAGATTGCTCTATAACCTCGTCAGGATAATTTTGCTTAAGACTACTTCTATCTAAATCATCTCCTTTATAAATCTCTGTTTTTCGTTTTGAAACGAAATTCTTGACTTTTAAACTATCTGCTTTCTTATCAAAGAACGAACTCTTTATATTATAATCTTCTAAAACTAAAATATTCGAGTATACTATTTGTTCATTAGTAGTAGGATTTCGTTCTACTATGTAATATTGTTTCAACTCACTTTGTTTAGGTGGCGTTCCTATACTATCTTTAAGTTGATTATACATTCTATAAAACTCCGTAGCTTCATTTTGTTGTAGTCCACTACCTACATTTCCTAATACTTGTTGTACATGATACTTAAACTGCTCTTCATTATTTCTATAAGAGCTAACTATCCAATACATTTGAACAATGATTATTCCTATAAGAGAAAAACTCATTATCCCTACTAAAAGTCGAAATTTGACCTTACTCATTATTTTTTCAAAATTAACATTAAAAAAAATACTCTACACGGCGATTAACATAAAATTAACAATGGTAATTGTTTAAATTTTGATTATTATATCATTAATTATCATTTCCACCTCTTTTTTTACCAAATCTTTATTAATATTAGTAATAACATAATCACTAAACGGTATTTTGTCAGAATCTTTCAATTGGTTCCTCATAATACTTTCTACGTTATCTAAAGATACTCCATCCCTTGCCATTACACGGGCTAAGCGTACTTCCTCAGGAGCTGTAACTAAGATAACTAAATCACATTGTTTATTCAAATTATTTTCAAAAAGAACTGCACTCTCCTTAATTACAAACGGAAAAGCGTCATTTTCCTCCTTCCAACGCTCAAAATCCTTCTTAACCTCTGGGTGTACAATTCGATTTAATTGATTTAGTAATTCTTTATTATCAAAAACAATTTCTCTTATTTTTTTGCGATCTAACACTTCTCCTATCTTAACGTTTTCTTTAAAGATAGATTGTACTGCTTCCACTACATCAGCCCGATCCATAATCTGTTTAGCTCTTTCATCTGCTATATAAATAGGAATCCCCTCTTCTGCAAACATATTAGCTACAGTGGTCTTTCCACTGCCTATTCCTCCAGTTAGTCCAACTATAAGTGCCATACCTTATATATTATTTAAAAAACATTTCTGGCATTCCGACTTCTGCTTCTTGTCTTTTTACAAATAAAATATAACTAGATTTCACAAAGCCTATACCGTAGCCGTAAAATTGTATAAAAATTGCCACAAGTGCTAATAAACTTATCTTAAAATTCTTCTCTTTTATTAAACAACCTAAAAAAACAAGCAAAAAATAAAAGATATAACATAAAATAAAAACAAATGTATAATATGTCATTATAATACTTAACAATAAGCCTGCCATAAATAAAGCTGGAAACCAATATGTTATCTTTGACGTTTCAGGATAACGTTGGTTTAATATCGGACGTGCCTTTCCAAACTTATTGACCTGAATAAAAAATTTATTCCAATCAATTCTCCTTTTGTGATAAACATAGGCCTTACTAAACAACTGAGTATCGAATCCTAACTTCCATAACCTAATTGTCAAATCAGGGTCTTCTCCAGGGTGTATTTTACCAAAACCACCACTAGCTAAAAAAGCTTTTTTTGAAATTCCCATATTAAAACTTCTCGGCTGAAACTTTCCTATACGTTCACTAGCTCCTCTTATTCCACCTGTAGTTAGAACAGAGGTCATAGAATAATTTATTGCTTTCTGTACATCGCTAAAACTCGCTAATGCCGCATCGGGTCCTCCAAAACAGTCCACATACTCTTCCTTGAGATACTGATCCACTGTAGTTAAATACTCTTGTGGAATAATACAATCGGAGTCTAATACAATAAAGTACTCTCCCTTTGCTCGTTCCATGCCATAATTGCGCGAAGCCCCTGGCCCAGAATTCGCTTTATAATAATAAGATATCTCTAGTCTATCCTCATACTTACTAACAACAGCACGCGAATCTTCTTTAGACCCATCCTCTACAATTACCACTTCAAAAGCCTCCTTATATGTTTGCTTTGTCAAACTCTCCAATAACTCATCCACCTCGTCTGGTCGATTGTAAACAGGAATAATGAACGAAAAATACATTTATAATTTTTTATAATACAATCACAAAAATATCGTTAACTATTGTAATACGGAAATTCATTCCTATATTTATCAATACTATTTTAATCTAAAATCTCTTTTTATTATAATTAATAATATTCTTAGAGGTACTAAAACAACTACAATGAACAAAATTCATATATTATGGGTGGATGATGAAGTGGATTTATTAAAACCTCATATCCTATTTTTAGAAAAAAAAGACTATATCGTAACTACTTGTACTAATGGACAAGATGCTATAGATTTATTTAAAGAGAACCAATACGACATTGTTTTCTTAGATGAGAATATGCCTGGACTTTCTGGTCTTGAGACTTTAAATGAAATTAAAACCATCAAAAGCAATACTCCGATTATCATGATTACTAAAAGTGAAGAAGAGTATATCATGGAAGAAGCAATTGGTGCTAAAATATCTGATTACTTAATCAAACCTGTTAATCCTAACCAAATCCTACTTTCACTAAAGAAAAACCTAGATGACTCTCGTCTAATCTCCGAGAAATCTTCTCTTAGTTACCAAAAAGAATTTAGAAACATCTCAATGGATCTAATGCAAGCTAGAGATTATGAAGATTGGATCTCTATTTATAGAAAATTGCTTTATTGGGAACAGAAGTTAGAAAACATTGAAGATCAAAACCTATTCAATATACTAGACTCTCAGAAAACTGAAGCTAATAGTTTGTTTGGCAAATTCGTAGAAAAAAATTATGAGAGCTGGATTAATGATCCTGAAGACAGTCCTGTTTTCTCTCATCAAATATTCAGAAAATGGGTTGCTCCTGAATTAAAGAAAGAAGATTCTAAATTACTTTTTATTGTTATTGACAACTTAAGGTATGATCAATGGAGAGCATTCGAAGCAATCGTAACAAATCACTATAAAGTAGAGAGCGAGAACAGCTTCTTCTCTATTTTACCTACTGCTACACAGTATGCTAGAAATGCTATATTTTCAGGAATGACACCTCTAGAAATGTCTGAACAACTTCCACAATATTGGAAGAATGATACGGATGAAGGAGGAAAGAATTTGTTTGAGAATGAATTCCTACAACATCAATTACAAAGATTGAGATTAAATATTAAGAATGAATACCACAAAATCACCAATCTAAAAGAAGGAAGAAAATTAGCTGATAATTTCAAGGCTTTAAAAGACAATAAACTAATCACAATAGTATACAATTTTGTGGACATGCTATCTCATGCTAAAACTGAAATGGAAGTAATTAAAGAATTAGCTTCTAACGATAAAGCATACCGTTCACTTACTGTTAGTTGGTTCAGAAACTCTCCTTTGTTTGAAATAATTCAACAAGCACAGGCACTTGGATATAAGTTAATCATTACAACAGATCATGGTACAATTAACTGTAAAAATCCTTCTAAAGTTATTGGAGACAAAAACACTAGTTTAAACCTTAGATATAAAACAGGTAAGAGCTTGACCTTTGAGGCTAAAGATGTCTATCATGTTAAAGATCCAAAAAAAGTTCAATTACCTAACATTAATGTAAGTAGTTCATTTATTTTTGCAAAGAATGATTTCTTCTTAGCATATCAGAATAATTTCAATTATTATGCAGCTTATTTTAGAAACACTTACCAGCATGGAGGTATTTCTTTAGAAGAAATGATCGTTCCATTTATAGTATTAAATCCAAAAGTATAACAATGACTGAGATAGTTTTTTCTTTAAATCAAATTCAAGAAGTAGCTACTGATATATTAAGTAAGTTAAAACATCGCATCGTATTATTTGATGCACAAATGGGGGCAGGAAAAACCACACTTATTAAAGAAATAAGCAAACAGCTAGGTGTAGAAGACATGACGAGTAGTCCTACTTTTTCTATTGTGAATGAGTATCATTCTACAACTTCTAAAGACAGAGTATATCACTTTGACTTATATCGTTTAAACTCAGAAGAAGAAGCTTATGATATGGGAATGGACGAATATTTAGATTCTAATCATTGGTGCTTTATCGAATGGCCCGAAAAGACTCCTCATATTATTCCTGACGAACATGCTACAATAGAAATTTCTATTTTAGAAAATGGTGATAGAAAACTGATTTTGAATAATAATTAATAAACAGAAACAGAATGGCAACCTTAACTCCTTTTTCAATGAAAGACTTAATTCCGCAAGAGGAATGTCTGATGGTAGAGCGCAAGAAAAGTGAACTTTTTATAGGAGTTCCTAAAGAAAATACCCTGATAGAGAAAAGAATCTGTATCACTCCAGAAGCAGTACAGACTTTAAGCACCTATGGGCATCGTGTGCTTATTGAAAAAGGAGCAGGAGAAGCCGCTAACTATTCTGATTTAGATTATAGCAAAGCAGGAGCCGAACTTACTAGTGATACAAAGAAAATTTTTAGTTGTCCTGTCATTGTTAAAGTTGCTCCACCTACTCTAGAAGAAGTAAAACTAATGGCACCATACACAGTTGTATGGTCTACTATCCAATTAAAAACACTAACTAGACAATATTTCGAAACGATATCTAAGAAAAAAATATCTGCTATTGGTTTTGATTTTATTCATGACGAGAACGGCACCTACCCTGCTGTTAGTGCATTAAGTGAAATCGCAGGGACTGCGTCTATCCTAATTGCATCAGAACTAATGACCACAACCAATAATGGTAAAGGATTATTATTTGGGAATATTGCAGGAGTTGTTCCTACAGAAGTAGTCATATTAGGAGCTGGTCTAGTAGCCGAAAACGCAGCGAGAACCGCTTTAGGTATGGGAGCTAACGTAAAAGTCTTTGACAACTCTATTCAAAAGTTGCGCAGACTTCAAAATAATTTATCACAGCGTATCTCTACTTCTACGATCCAAGAAAAAATATTACACAAAGCTCTAATGAGATGTGATGTTGCTATCGGTGCAATACGAGGTAAGAATCGAGCACCTATAGTAGTAAGTGAGTCTATGGTAGATAATATGAAAAATGGTGCTGTAATTATAGATGTATCTATTGATACAGGAGGGTGTTTCGAAACATCCGAATTAACTACCCATGATCACCCTACCATCATAAAAGGCGGTGTGATACACTATGGAGTACCAAATATCACTTCTAGATATAGTAGAACAGCATCCATGGCCCTTAGCAATATTATCACACCTTTATTATTAGAATACACAGATTGTGGTGATTTAGACGGTACTGTTAACTGTGAAAGCGTCATTAAATCTGGCATATATAGTTATAAAGGATTAGTTACCAATCGAAATGTTGCGGAATGGTTTAACCTTGATTATAAAGACATTCACCTTTTCGCCTTTTAAATATTTTATAAATCTTTAGTTTTACTGTATTGAATTGCTACTTTTGTGTAAATTTTTTAAGAAATGAAGTTTACACAGCGTTTAGCATACTATTTATTTGGGTTACTTATAGGAGGAATGTTCTTATTTTATTTCTTCGGTGAGAAGAAAACAGAATTTTGTTATTTACCTAATTGTAGGGTTTTAAAAGATTTGAGAAGTAAACCAGTTACTTATTCAAAGACAGTAGAAGCTAAGTTTAAAGAAGGTTGGGTATCTAACGATGACATCCGTAAATCTCTACAATATGGAGATGTGAACTTTTCAGAAAGTAATATTGACTTTGAGAAAGGTAAACTTTATGTCATTATAGGCAGAAATGAACAAAATGAAAATATATTAATCAAAGTCATAAACTATACAGATAAGATTGTACTTTACGATATTGAAAAAATGTAAAATATTTCACATTAGGCATTGCATTATTTAAAAACATCTTTATATTTGCAATCCTATTTCGGGCGATTAGCTCAGTTGGTTCAGAGCACCTCGTTTACACCGAGGGGGTCGGGGGTTCGAATCCCTCATCGCCCACTTTATAAGCTTCACTTTTAGTGAGGCTTTTTTTATACCATCTCCTACTCTTTATATTACATTCCAAGATTCATCTTTCTAAACTAAGTACGCAGAAAATCTATTTCTCCACAGCGTCTATTCATAAACCAAGAGTCGTTTTGTTCTGACCTTCTAGGGGATTGCTTGAGGGTTTCTTGCACCTTTCTTCGACAAAAAGGCTCTCTAGGCAAGAAAACCTCAAGGAATCTCCAAGGAATCCGCAAGGAACTGCAAGCTAAGCGCTCTTCTTTTATTCATAAGTGGCAAAAGCAAAACTCATACATTCATTTAAAAATTTTAACTCCTGTTGCTACTTTAATCTACTCGCACATATTTATATTGCTCTAATACAGTTCCATCACACAATAATGTTTAGAATCTTTTAATCGAACTATCGTTAAAACTTAATTATTCTGAGTACTTTACTTCAAAAAAAATATTTTTTGTACATTTGATATAAATAAAAAGCATTTATCATGAAAAAGATTTTATTATTAGCTGCTGTTGTAGGTTTATCATTTACCTCTTGCAAAAAAGATGGAGAATCAGGAACTACAGCTCCTGCAGTAGAGCCAACAGAACAAACTACAACTCCTACTGAGTCTACCGAAGCAACACCTAAAGAAGAATTAGGTAACGTAACTTATACGATCGCTTCTAAACTAGTAGATTGTACAGGTGTAGCACCAATGAAATGTATGCAGTACAAAGAAGAAGGTTCTGACGAATGGTTAAATATGTATGGAGGAATCGAAGGATTTAACTATGAAGAAGGATATGAATATGTAATCGAAGTAAAACGTGAAAAAATAGAAAACCCACCAGCTGATGCATCTTCTATCAAATACATTCTAGTAAAAGAAATTTCTAAAACTAAAAAATAATATCTAGCGAGCTTAGGCTCGCTTTTTTATTCTTTTAACCTAAGTACAATCTTAGCTTCCGCTAAAATCTATAGCAATTCCCCTTAAATATTTACTCTTAATTGTCCGAAGGGCTTCTAATTCGTATCTTAGCCGTGTATTTATTTGAATAATATGTCTAAGAATCTACTTGATACACCTATAGAATACCTTAAAGGAGTTGGTCCACAGCGCGCTGACTTATTTAAACGCGAACTAGGTATATTCACCTATAGAGATTTACTACACCTATACCCAAACAGATATATCGACAGAACACAGTATTATAAAATAAATGAACTTTATAATAACAATAGTGAAGTTCAGATAGTCGGTAAAATTATCCATATCAAAACTGTAGAACAAAAACGAGGAAAACGCCTTGTCGCAACCTTTACAGATGGTACAGGACAAATAGAATTAGTTTGGTTTCAAGGATACAAATGGATACAAGAAAATTTAAAACTAAATACTCCTTATGTGGCATTTGGAAAGCTTAATAGCTTTAACAATACCTTCTCTATGCCGCACCCTGAACTAGATTTATTAGAAGAACATCAGAAAAACATTGCTAACGCAATGCAAGCTGTCTATCCTTCTACTGAAAAATTCGGAGCAAGAATATCTAATAAGTCTATCATCAAGATGATGATGCAACTTGTCAAAGAGACACATCCTCTCTTTATGGATACCTTATCTGATGAATTCAAGAGAAAACTCAACTTGATTTCGATGCAAGAAGCCTTAATTAATATTCACTTTCCTAAGAATATGGATATGTTGAATAAGGCTCAGTTTAGATTAAAGTTTGAAGAATTATTCTATGTTCAATTACAGTTATTGATTAAAAACATAGCACGAAAAGACAAAATTAAAGGATACCCTTTTGAGAAAGTAGGCGATTACTTTAATACTTTTTATAGCGAACACCTCCCCTTCCCTCTTACTGGAGCTCAAAAACGAGTTTTGAAAGAAATCAGGAATGATTTAGGTGCTCCAGCACAAATGAATCGTCTCTTACAAGGAGATGTGGGATCTGGAAAAACAATAGTTGCTTTTATGAGTTGTCTTCTAGCATTAGACAACGGATTCCAAGCGTGTATCGTAGCTCCTACAGAAATTTTAGCAACCCAACATTATGTCGGGATTAAAGAACTAGGAGAACCTTTAGGGCTAAAGATAAAATTACTTACAGGATCTACTAAAACGGCTGAGAGACGTGTATTGCACGAAGAATTAGCTTCTGGAGAGCTACATATACTTATCGGTACACACGCCTTATTTGAAGATAAAGTTATCTTTAAAAATCTAGGTTTAGCTATCATTGATGAACAACACCGATTCGGAGTAGAACAGCGATCTAAACTATGGCATAAAAATGAATTACCTCCCCACGTGTTGGTCATGACTGCTACACCGATACCTCGTACATTAGCTATGAGTTTATATGGAGACTTAGATATTTCTGTTATTGATGAACTTCCACCAGGGCGTAAACCAATACAAACTAATCATTACTTCGAAGGTAAACGCTTAGCTGTATGGCACTTCTTAAAAACAGAAATTGCCAAAGGAAGGCAAGTTTATATCGTCTATCCCTTAATAGATGAAAGCGAAACATTAGACTATAAAAACCTAATGGAAGGATATGAAGCCATATCACGAGACTTCCCTTTACCAGAATACAGTGTCAGCATTGTTCATGGACAGATGACTCCTGCAGAAAAGGATAGAGAGATGGACAGATTCATTAAAGGAGAGACAAATATTATGGTAGCCACTACTGTGATTGAGGTTGGAGTGAATGTGCCTAATGCATCCGTTATGATTATCGAAAGTGCAGAGCGCTTTGGATTATCACAACTACATCAGCTTAGAGGACGTGTAGGTCGTGGAGCAGAACAGAGTTATTGTATCCTAATGACAGGAGATAAGCTAAGTAATGACTCTAAGATCAGAATGGAAACGATGTGTCGTACTAATGATGGTTTCGAAATCTCAGAAGTAGATTTAAAATTGCGTGGCCCAGGTGATATTATGGGAACTCAACAGAGTGGTACCCTTCCTTTAAAAATAGCTGATATTGTCAAGGATCAAGAGATTATGCTTTATGCAAGACATCATGCTGTACAGCTGTTAAAAGAAGACCCTACACTAGAAGAACCTGAAAACCAAAGAATCAAAAATAAATTAAACATTCTAAATAGTAAAACCACTATCTGGAACTATATAAGCTAAAACACACAACACTTATGAAATTAGTTTTCGCATCAAACAACAAAAACAAGATTAAAGAAATTAGAAATCAATTACCTGATACAATTGAAATCTTAAGTTTAGAAGATATTGGATGTAATATCGACATTCCTGAGACAGCTGATACTATAGAAGGCAACGCTAAACTAAAAGCTGATTTTGTCAAAAGACATTATGGATATGACTGTTTTGCTGATGATTCAGGATTAGAAGTAGATGCTTTAAACGGTGCACCAGGAGTATACTCAGCTCGTTATGCAGGAGAACAAAAAAATGACAATGACAATATAGATAAATTGCTTGAGGTACTTCAAAAAGAAGATAACAGAAAAGCTAACTTTAAAACAGTAATTTGCCTAAACCTACATACAGAAACGTATTACTTTACTGGTATTATAGATGGTCAGCTATTAAGAGAGAGACAAGGTACAGAAGGATTCGGTTATGATCCAATCTTCGTAGCAGATGGAATGAACCAATCTTTTGCTGAAATCGATATCAATGCAAAAAACGGTATTAGCCATAGAGGAAAAGCAGTTCGTCAGTTAGTTGACTTTTTATTAAAAAAATCATAGCAGCAGGAGAATAAAATTTATCTAAATATGCTCTTTATGGTTTATACACCATTTCAGAGCATATTTTTAGTTACTCCCCTATCCTTCATTAGAATCTTTGATATTTCTCTTATTTCTCAAAACATAAATACTTACTTTTCTTATCTACTACTCCCCACTTTTTTGCATATCTTGAACTTTTCGGCATACTTTTCGCTATGTCTGAATGACTTATTAAGAATAAAGTGAATTAAATACCATAAAACTAGACTGAGGCTGTCTCGGTATATGTTAAATAAAAGAAAGATATATAAAGTGTATAAAAAGTACTTATCATTACACAACACACATGATATAGACACTTTTAAGCAAAATAAAAATTATATAAAGGAAGATATATCATTACATTATCTTTAAAAAAAACGCTCAAAACAAGCGTTTAAATTATTTTCGAATAATAAACCTGCAATAACTACAATTATAATTTGAATAGTAGTATATTTGCGGCTATTTTAATATTTATATGAACAATTTCGAACAATTAGGATTAAATGAATCTCTTTTATCTGCGATCAAGGATATGGGATTTGAAAATCCATCAGAGATCCAGCAAAAGGCGATTCCATTACTATTAGAGAAAGATACCGACATTGTTGCGTTAGCCCAAACGGGGACTGGGAAAACCGCAGCTTTTGGTTTTCCTTTGATTCAGAAGATAGACGTTTCTAATAAGAATACACAAGGTCTTATCTTATCGCCGACTAGAGAGTTATGTTTGCAAATCGCAAACGAAATCAAACAGTACTCGAAGTATGTAAAAGGACTTCATTCAGTAGCTGTTTATGGAGGGGCTAGCATTACAGAACAGGCTAAAGACGTAAAACGTGGAGCACAAATTATCGTCGCTACTCCTGGTAGAATGCAAGACATGATTAACCGTGGTATGGTTAACATTAAAAACATTAATTACTGTATCCTAGATGAAGCAGATGAAATGCTTAACATGGGATTCTATGAGGATATCACGTCTATTTTAGCGGATACTCCAAAAGAAAAAAACACATGGTTATTCTCTGCTACTATGCCGCAAGAGGTTGCGCGCATCGCAAGAGAATTCATGAAAACTCCAGAAGAAATTACTGTAGGTCATAAAAACCAAGGTAACACTAATGTAAGTCATGAATTTTATTTAGTATCTGCTAGAGATCGCTACCCAGCGCTTAAACGTTTAGCAGATGCCAATCCAGATATTTTCTCTGTAGTGTTCTGTAGAACGAAGAGAGATACGCAATCTATTGCTGAAAAACTTATCGAGGATGGATACAACGCTGCTGCATTACACGGAGACTTATCTCAAGCTCAACGTGACGCAGTAATGAAATCATTCCGTGGTAAACAGATACAAATGCTTGTAGCTACTGACGTTGCTGCTCGTGGTATCGACGTAGATGACATTACTCACGTAGTAAACTACCAATTACCTGACGAAATCGAAACGTATACTCACCGTAGTGGACGTACAGGACGTGCTGGTAAATCTGGTACTTCTATGGTTATCGTAACGAAAAGTGAATTAAGAAAAATTCAACAAATCGAAAGAATCATCAAAACTAAATTTGAAGAGAAACCAGTTCCATCTGGAATTGAGATTTGTGAAATTCAATTATTCCACTTAGCCAATAGAATTAAAGAAGTAGAAGTTAACACAGAGATTGAAGCTTATTTACCTGCAATTACTGAGTTATTAAAAGACTTCGACAAAGAAGAAATCATTAAAAAAGTAGTTTCTGTTGAGTTTAATAGATTCTTAGAATACTACCAAAAAGCTTCTAACAGCTTATCTAGTGTATCTGCTGGAAGAAACAATTCTAAAGAAGTTCCTACAGATGGAGCAGTACGTTTCTTCGTTAACTTAGGTGCTAAAGATAACCTAGACTGGATGACGTTAAAAGATTTCTTACGTGATACTTTAGAGTTAGGTCGTGATGACTTATTCAAAGTTGATGTAAAAGATGGTTTCTCATTCTTCAATACTGAAGCTGAACACGCTGAAAAAGTAATGGAAACATTAAACGGTCTTGAATACCAAGGACGCCGTGTGAATGTTGAAATCTCTAACAATGATGGTGGTAGAAACGGTGGACGCCGTGACCATAACAACCGTAAAGGAGGATTCAGAGGTGGAGAAAGAAGATCTGAAGGTGGATTTAGAGGTGGTGAAAGAAGATCATCTAATAGATCATCTGAAGGAGGATTCAGAGGCGGAGAGAGAAGATCGGATAGATCATCATCTGAAGGACGTGGAGAAAGAAGATCAGACAGATCATCAGAAAGAGCTCCTCGTAACGAACGCGGATCTAGAAGAAGTAGCGAAGGAGATTCATCTAGAAGAACTAGAAGAAACTAATTTGTTAATTTTTTTAAAATAGCATACAAAACTGTAAAATATCTTTTACTTTTAGGCAATCTTAAAAAGTATGAGAAATTTTACAGTTTTTTTATTTATAATACTTTCTGTTTTAACTGTAGCGGCTCAAGATCGCACTAGTGTTAAAGGAACTATTTTAAATGACAAATCATTTTTGCCAGTAGATGATGTGAATGTCATCAATATTAGCCAAGTCAAAGGTACAATCAGTAAGAGAGATGGTTCTTTCACAGTAGAAGCCAATCTTAATGATTCTATACACCTATCCTACCCTGGCTATATCCCTATTAAACTTAAAGTAACCAACGATTGGTTAAACAACGAGAATCTAAAGATTTACTTTACAGAAAACACAATAGAACTAGACGAAATTCTTATTAAGAAATTTGACTTAACTGGGTACTTAGAAGTGGATACCAAACTAATTGAATTAAACGAAAAAATGCAGTTTGACTTCTATAGACAAAATAAAACTCCTTATTATGGTACGGCTATGGGTACTTTCTTTAGCCCTGTTGATGCTGTGTACAACCTATTTAAAGGAAAAGATAAAAAACTTAAGAAAATCGAAGCTATTAAAGAAGATCAGAACATGATTGCTTTAATGCAGACCAGATATGACAGAGAGATTGTTTGTGGCTTATTAGAAATCACAAGAGAGGATATCGTAAAGTCTCTTCAAAACTGTAATTACACTGATAAATTTATCTATACCGCTACAGACTTCCAGATTTATCAAGCATTAAATGATTGCTATGATAATTCTAAGCTATTAGCTTCAAAAAAGAAAAATGCATCCAATTAAGGGATGTATTTTTTTTGCTCTTTTTTCACGAATTGTAAATATGATAAAATAGAAATAAAACCTATTTTTGTACAAATAACAACACATCACTAATTAAAAACTACTTCACAGAAAATGAATATCATTTTAAAAGCTGCAAAAGTAATCGATCCTACTAGCCCATTTCACAACCAGACAGTTGACATTCAAGTCGAGAATGGCCTTATTACTAAAATCGCTAATCAAATAGAAAATGACCAATTCGAACAAATCAAGTATGATAACCTACACGTTTCTCAAGGTTGGTTTGACAGTTCTGTTTGTTTAGGAGAGCCAGGATTTGAAGAAAGAGAGAATATCGCTCACGGTTTAGAAGTAGCTGCTAAAAGTGGATTTACACAGATCGCAGTTGAACCTAACACATACCCTATCACTGATTCACAAAGTATAGTAAGTTTTATTAAACAAAAAGCTTTTGGACAGACCACAGAGGTATTTCCTATTGGAGCACTTACTGTAAAATCAGAAGGAACAGACCTGGCAGAGTTATTTGACATGAAAAATGCAGGAGCTATTGCTTTTGGTGATTACAAAAAACCTATTCAAAACGCCAATATACTAAAAATTGCTCTGCAATATGTGCAAGACTTTGACGGGCTAATTATCGCCTTTTCACAAGATAATAGCATCAAAGGTAAAGGAGTAGCTAATGAAGGCGTAGAAAGCACTAAACTAGGCTTAAAAGGAATCCCTACACTGGCAGAAGAGTTACAAATAGCACGTAATCTATTTTTATTAGAATATACTGGAGGAAAAGTACACTTCCCAACAATATCAACTGCAAAATCTGTAGAGTTAATCAAAGAAGCAAAACAAAAAGGATTAAACGTTACCTGTAGTACTGCTGTTCATTTATTAACGATGACAGATGAAAAACTAGCAGACTTCGATACTCGTTTTAAAGTATATCCTCCACTAAGAGACGAAGCTACTAGACAAGCTTTAATCAATGGAGTACTAGACGGAACTATCGACTGTATCACTTCAGAGCACAACCCGCTAGACATTGAACACAAAAAACTAGAATTCAACAGTGCTTCTAATGGAACTATTGGTTTAGAATCAGCATTTGCTGCACTGAATACAGTACTACCTTTAGAAGTTATAGTAGATAAATTGACTAGTGCTAGAACTATCTTTAAAATAGACACACCATCTATCAAAGAAGGTAATAAAGTAAATATCACTTTATTTAATCCTACAAAAGAATACAGTTTTACAAAAGAAAACATCTTGTCAAAATCTAAAAACTCTGCTTTCTTAAACCATCCAATGAATGGTGAAGTATACGGAGTAGTACACGGAGACAAAAAGACTCTAAAATAAATTAATCAATATACATAATGCTGAAGACTTTTAACGAAAAGGAGATCAAAACAGGTAAGACCATGGCCATCGTGTCACATATAACTATTATAGGTTGTCTTATTGCTATTTTTATGAACCTAGAACCTAAGAATAGATTTGCTGGTTTTTATATCAAACAATCTTTTGGAATTTGGTTATTCTTTTATGCACTTGCTTATACAGCAGGTCGTTTTGATTCTTGGATGATTTCAGGGCCTTTTTACTTCTGTTTCTTCCTACTTTGGGTTTATAGTTTTGCAGGAGCAATAAACAGTGAAATTAAGCCATTACCAAAAATTGGCGTATATTTCCAAAAATGGTTTGACAAATTATCAGCTTAATTATGGATACATCACTTTCAATTTCATACTTAATTCAAGAGCCTAAAGTAATAAAGGACAAAAACCCAGTAATTATCTTATTACATGGATATGGTAGCAATGAAGAAGACTTATTCTCTTTCGCTCCTGAATTACCAGATGACTACTATGTAATATCTGCACGCGCACCATACACAGTACCTCCTTACGGATATGCTTGGTACGCTATTACCTTTGATGCAGATGCTAACAAATTCTCAGATGACAACCAAGCGATTGAATCAAGAGATTTAATTGTGCGTTTTATTGACGAGCTTGTAGCAAAATACCCTATCGATGCAAACAATGTTAACTTAGTCGGGTTTAGCCAAGGAGCTATACTTAGCTATGCTATCGCTTTATCTTATCCTGAAAAGGTAAATAAAGTAGTTGCTTTAAGTGGTTACTTCAATGAAAATATCATTGCAAAAAACTATAAAGAAAACAACTTAAGTAAATTGAGGTTATTTGCCTCTCATGGAACAGTTGACCAGGTTATACCTATTGATTGGGCAAGAAGAACACCTACGATTCTTACAAGTTTAGCTGTCAAGCACACTTATAAAGAATACCCTGTAGGACATGGAGTACATCCACTAAACTTCAGAGATTTCAAAGAATTCCTTTTAGAAGAGTAATAAAAAAAGTAAGGCTAGTGTTATACACTAGCCTTACTTTTTTATACATAACTTGATTATGTTTTATTCTTCATGAACATCTTCCTCTACTGGTTGGTCAGAGTTAATGATTTTTAATTCTATAGTCTTTGCCGCTGTAAAGGCAGTCTCTCCTTTGTGCTTTAAAACCATCCCTTCATTAGATAATTCCCAACCATCGTTGATATAAGCACTCTTATCTTTAGTAAGTTCTAGAACAATCCCCTTTTTATGATTTGGTAAGAATATTTCTGCTTTCTTCTTATCCTTAGCATAAGTAACAAAACAGCTAACGCTATTATCCTCTAAAGCATTATCCTCTGTTGTATCCTCTTCTAACCCTATTGGATTAAGTCTAAACCCTATCTCGAATATACGAATACAGTTATTCTCTAACTCACTCCAACGATATCCAGCAGAATAAGCACACCCCAATACTTCATCATCTTCATCCAGCGTTACGATCTCAGTACTTCCGTCTGTTATGACCATTCCTTTTTCATTATCATCTTTATTATCTTTCAAGATGAAATCACAGGACGTCATGGTAAGCAACAATATAACAAACAAACTTATTGACTTTTTCATACTACTCTATTTTTATATTAGACGACACTACTTAGTAGCATACATAACAGTATCTATGGTCTTAAACTCAGTAGGTTTACCCTCTGTGTAAAAATACTTAATTAAAACTTCTCCATGAACAGCTCCTGCATAAAAATCTGCAATTATCCATCTATGATTTAGAACTTTAACTTTATTAATCACACATTTCTCTCCATTAATCACTCCATAAGGAACTAATGGATTACCATTATCTTGATGGTTTAAAGCTAATACCTCTTCTTTTATAGAAGTTAGAGATTGATCTATTGTTTTGTAATTAAAATACTCCTGTGCATCTTCATTGTATTCGATAGAAAAATAATTTGCCTCATTAAAATCCTTAGTAACTTCTTTTAATGAATCTCGAACAATATCAATGCGTTTATGAGCTATTTCTATCTTCTTCCCCTCCATCTTATACATATTCTTATTATTGGCATATAGAAGAACAAGAATTACAAGTGAAAAAAGGAATAGGTAAAAGAAAGCTTTATGTTTCATAATGTGATAATAAATTATATAGTGATTTTTAAATTGTCGTACGCCAAATATACATCTTTTGGAAGTATATTTTCTACATCTTTATGAAAACCTAAGTCTTGTGCTATATGAGTTAAATAAGCTTTCTCTGGTTTTATTCTATCAATAAAAGCAAGCGACTCCTCTAAACTAAAATGAGTAGGGTGATCCTTAATACGCAAAGCATTTACAATTAAAACCTTACATCCTTTTATCTTTTCGACCTCTTCGTCTGTGATGTACTTAGCATCTGTGATATAGACTAAATCTCCCAATCTATACCCCAATATAGGCAAAGGTCCATGCATCACATCAATAGGAATAATAGTCTTCTCCCCTATCGTAATGGTATCTTGTGAAGTAATGCTATGCTCTTCTACACTAGGAGCCCCAGGATATCTATCTTCTTTGGTAAAAATATAATCATATCTTCTCTCCAAGGCTTTTATTACTCTATCTTGAGCATAGATTGGCAACGGGCCATGCAAAAAGGTTAATGGTCTTATTTCGTCTAATCCTGCGATGTGATCAGCATGTTCGTGAGTAAAGAATATTGCATCTAATTTACTACACCCAGCAGTCAACATTTGTTGTCTAAAATCAGGTCCACAGTCAATCAAAATAGTGTGTTCATCCCACTTAACTAATACAGATGTTCTCAACCTTTTATCCCTTGAATCTATACTGTGAGCTACTGGATGATCTATACCTATTATCGGAATACCCTGTGAAGTACCCGTACCTAAAAAATATACTTCCAAAATGACATAAATTTTCCACAAAAGTACGGTTTATCTTTTTTTGTTGTACGATATTTGTTAGGTTTGTTTAAAATAGCTAATTCATGAAAAACTTTGCTGAAGATTTAGTACTAAATGGGGATAGAGTAATAGAACATCACCCTGCCATTTCAGATAAAGCACTAAAAATCAACCTTAACAACGACATTTACGGAACATTTGCAGAAATCGGTGCAGGACAAGAGACAGTCCGTCACTTCTTTAGAGCTGGTGGTTCTTCTAGAACAGTAGCCAAAGCGATGTCCGCTTATGATAAAGTATTTAGTGACGCTATCTATTCTGTAGAAGAAGATGGACGTTATGTTACAGAAAGTCGCCTAATCAAAATGCTTGATTATGAGACAAGAAAAATTGAAGAAAGATTAATACGCGAAGAGAATCCTAACAAGACTTTCTTTAGTTATGCCAATACAGTAGCAACAATTGACTACGCTAAGAAAAACAAAGGGCATGGATGGGTAGGTATTATGTTTCAGACAGCTTCTAACCAAGCGTATAACAAGATAGTACTACACATACAGTTCAAAGAGACAGATTCTAAACTACAACAAGAGACTTTAGGTATCTTAGGTGTGAATCTGATTTATGGTGCATTCTACCAACACCATGACGCTAAAAAGCTAATTCACAGTCTTTATGATCACTTAGATAAAGACCAAATCGAAATCGATAGTATTAACTTCTCTGGTCCTATCTTTGAGACAGTAGACAATCGATTAATGAGCTTACAGTTAGTTAAAAACGGAATGACTGACGCTGTAATGTTCAGCCCTAGTGGACGTAGTGAACTAGCAGCTAACATTTTGTACAAACAAAACATATTAGCACTTAGAGGTAGCTTTAGACCTGTTACTATCGTTAATATGGATATGTATCAGAAGTCTTTAGATAAATTCATGACACAAAACAACTTAGATAAAGAAAACACTAAAGTTGTTTTTGAAATTACCTTGTCTAACCTTTTAGCAGAAGGTTCATTAGACGAAATAGACTTCTTAGATAGAGCAGACTTATTATGTTCTCTTGGACAAACTGTAATGATCTCTAATTTCCAAGAATATTATAAACTTACAGAATACTTCTCTAAATATACTGATCAGAAGATTGCATTAGCAATGGGAGTTAGTAGCTTATTAAATATTTTTGAAGAGAAATACTACACTCATCTAACAGGAGGTATATTAGAAGGTTTAGGAAAGCTATTTAGAAACACAATGAAGATCTACCTATACCCTATGATAGGTAACGAAGAACAAATAGTAGACTCTACTAATCTAAAAGTAGACTTACATATTAAAGAGTTGTATAAATTCTTCAAAAAGAACAACCAAATCATCGATATTGAAGATTATGAAAAAGATCATTTATCTATCTTCTCAAGAGATGTTCTGAAGTTGCTACAACAAAATCAAAATGGATGGGAAGAAAAATTACCAGAAGGTATTTCTAAAATCATCCAAGAAAAAGAATTATTCGGATATAAAAGAAAATAAATATAAAAAAGCCATTACACTCGTAATGGCTTTTTCATTCCTATTTATTCTCACAAATCAAATAATTGTTAACTATAGGAAATACCCTTAATAGCGATAACGCTCTAGGTCAGAAAACCAATTATGACGCTGGTTTTCTTTTGTAATCAATTATAAAAACTATTTGATACTGTCGTGATAAATTTTGAGAATTTCTTCTCTAAAATCAGGGTGAGCAATCTCCACCATTGCATCTACACGTTGTTTCAACGTTTTACCATATAAGTCTGCTACTCCATATTCTGTAACGATATACTGGGCATGGGCACGAGTAGTCACCACTCCTGCTCCTTGTTTTAAGAAAGGTACGATACGATTATGCCCTTTATTACTAGTAGATGACAAGGCTATAATTGCCTTTCCACCTTTACTCAAAGAAGCTCCTCTCACAAAATCCATCTGTCCTCCTACTCCAGAATACATATGTACCCCTAGAGAATCAGCACAAATCTGCCCTGTCACATCTACTTCTAATGCAGAGTTAATCGCTACTACTTTTGGGTTCTGACGAATAATAGCCGTATCGTTTACATAACTAGACTCCTTCATTACGATAAACGGGTTGTTATCCACAAATTTATATAAACGTTCTGATCCTATTAAGAAAGTAGCTAGAGCTCTTCCTTTCGCTATTGTTTTCTTAGAACAGTCAATTACACCACTCTCTATTAAATCAATTACACCATCAGAAAACATCTCTGTGTGCAGTCCTAAATTCTTGTGATTAGTAAGTCTAGATAGTACTGCATTAGGAATAGAACCTATCCCCATCTGTAATGTACTCTCATCTTCTATCAGAGCAGCTACATGATCTCCTATTAGCGCTTCTGTATCTGTAATAACGGCTTGTTTCTGTGCATAGATAGCAGTATGATGCTCTACCGCCATATCTATCTTAGATATATGTAATACACTATCTCCGAAAGTACGTGGCATATATTTATTCACTTGAGCGATTACCACCTTTGCGCACTCCATAGCAGCAACAGTAGCTTCTACTGATGTACCCAATGAACAAAAACCGTGTTCGTCTGGTGGTGATACCTGTATAAGAACTACATCTACTTTTAAAGCTCCTTTGCGAAACAGATTAGGCACTTCGCTAAGAAAAACAGGAGTATAAGAACCATTACCAGCGGCAATAGTATGACGAACGTTCTTACCAATAAAGAAAGAGTTCACATGAAAACTCTCTGACAAGGCAGGATCAGCATAAGGAGCTGCTCCTTCTGTATGAATATGACAGAACTCTACATTGCGCAGTTCTTCCGCTCTATCACTAATTGCTTTGGTTAATATATTAGGAGTTGCAGCAGCGGCATGTACATAAATTCGGTCTCCTGATTTTACGACTTTAGCGGCTTCTGAAGCTGATACATATTTCATATTAAAAATGCTTGAAAATAATTAAACATCTAAGGTGTTTCTTCTATTTAGAAAACATTTCCAAAATACGTATTTTTAAATCAGAAATCAACTGATTTATATCAGTTAACACTTGTATTCACTGATTTTTAGGACATATATAAAAATATATTACTAAGTGACAAATAAAAACAAAGAGGAATGAAGATCGTCGTATCTTTTTTAGCAAATACACTGTTTTTCACTTTTTTAAATACCCCTACATAATTAAAATCTCCTATTGCTCTCAATCCAAATAGAATTCCCATAACCAAATAAACCCATTTATAGGCTGATACATCACCTAGACTAATCCCTGCAAATACAGCTAAACCACTCGCTACTACTAAAGTACCTATAGGTGAAGGATTTAATTTTCTCTCTCCATCTTTTGTAGGAAGTACTCCTACTACACCCCATGTACCACCAAGTGCCCAATAAATATGTACGGCTGATAGGAATGAGAAAATAAGGGTATTCACTATCTTAATCATTACTTCTAAACTCATTGTCATCTATTAAATATTATGACCACAAAGTTCATCCTTCCTTTTCTCGAAAACATTCACTTAAGTTAATATCCTTTTTCGTTTAATCTTTTTCGGATGCGAGACAGAGACTGAGGCCTCACCCCTATATAGCTTGCGATATACTTTTGTGGAATACATTTAAACACCTCAGGAGTACTCTCTATCAACTGTAAATAGCGTTGTTCTGGGTTTAAGAACAAGAGAAAGTCTATTCTTTTCTTTGCTTCTAAGAAAATCAACTCTGCCATTCTTCTACCTAGTAATTGTGCCTCTATAGATGTTTCATAATACGCAAAGAGATCTGACTTACGGATTAGCTCTACTTCTGTCTCCTCTGTAGCTACAATGGTTAACTGAGATGGAGCATTAGTCAGCACACCTTCATAGTTAGTAAATATATGATTAGACAGATAAAATGCAAAAGATACATCATCCCCTTCTGCATCTATATAATACATCCTCAAGCTTCCTTTGCGAACAATTCCAACATAATCACAAACTTCTCCCAATTGAAGAATTTCTTCCCCTTTTGTTAGCGTTCTATAAATTACGCTATCCTGTAAATCCTCTAATAATCTATCGACAAAATGATTACTTTGCATTTTCTTCTACGTGTATTAATGACTTATCAAATGTAAAATTTCCTTCTATAAATCAAAACAAGAATATACCCTGTTTTAATCTGCTAAAAACAACAATATTATTCTTTTCCCTAAAATGATAAATAGCTTTACTCCTCAAGTCCTTTAGCTACCACTTCACTTCTAATGAATACTTCATAAATGAATAGTACTTTCGTAGCAACTCCGTTAATTCGCCTCAAATAACGGACTCATAACGGACTCATAACGGACACAGTACGGACTCATTGCAAAGCAGTTTATATCAAATTACAATTCTAACTGCTCTAAAATAGCCTACAGAATTATAATTTATTTTAGCGCCTATTACTACACCATTCGTATAAAATTGTGTCTGTAATGAATTAAAAATCTTTAATTCACTCAAATAATGTTATTTTTGTACATATTCTCATTTTAATAAAATGACATCAATAAACAAAAAAACATTACAAGATTTAGAATTCAATACGGTATTAGAAACAGTATCAGCCCTTTGTACTACAGAGGCTGGTAAAGAAGCTGCTATGGAGATATGCCCGCTTAAAACAGAAGCAGGAACGATGAGAGCATTAAAGCAGACTTCAGAATACGTTTCTTCATTTACCAATAATAACATTATCCCGAATCACTACTTTGACAGTATAGACTACGAATTAAAATTTTTAGGCATTGAAAATAGTTTCTTAGAAGTAAGTAGCTTTAAAAAGATACAAACCCTAACAGACACTACAATTACCCTAATCTCTTATTTAAAAAAATTCGAGGAGTACTACCCTAATTTATACCATGAGGCAGAACAAACGCCTTTAGAGAAATCTATTCTTAAAGAGATAGATAATGTCTTGGATAAATATGGTGAAATCAAAGACAATGCTTCGTTAGATTTATTGAATATCCGCAAAAACATCAATATAGTTCGTGGTAAAATAAACCAAAGTTTTGGCGCAGCACTTACACAATACAACAGTTCTGGGTATCTAGACGATATCAGAGAAACGGTGGTAGAAAACAGACGTGTACTAGCAGTAATCGCTATGCATAGACGTAAAGTAAAAGGAAGTGTATTAGGAACGTCTAAAACGGGAAGTATTGTCTATATCGAACCTGAAGCTACTTTGAGATTCTCTAGAGAGTTAAACAACCTAGAGTATGAAGAACGCGAAGAAATCGTACGTATTCTAAAAAACCTAACAGATGCTATTCGCCCTTTTAGAGATCTACTTTTAGAGTATCAAAGCTTCTTAACCTATATCGACGTTACTGCTGGAAAAGCAAAGTATGCTAATAAAATCAACGGTTTACTTCCTGAGATTAGCAAAGAAAGAGAAATGTACTTTAGAGAGGCTTATCACCCTATTTTATTGTTAAACAATAGAGCGAAGAATAAGCCTACCTATCCTCAAACAATTAATCTAGAACAAAGCAGTAGAATAATCGTTATCTCTGGACCAAATGCTGGTGGTAAGAGTATCACACTAAAAACAGTAGGATTATTACAGCTAATGTTACAGTCTGGATTACTTATTCCGGTACACGAAAGAAGTAAAACATTCTTATTCGATAGAATACTGACAGATATTGGAGATAATCAGTCTATAGAGAATCACTTAAGTACTTACAGTTATAGACTTAAGAATATGAATTATTTCTTAAAGAAATGTAACGATAATACGCTATTCTTAATTGATGAGTTTGGTACAGGATCTGATCCAGAACTAGGAGGTGCACTAGCAGAAGTATTCTTAGAGGAGTTCTATGATAGAGAGGCATATGGTATTATTACCACTCACTATACCAATCTAAAAATACTAGCAGATGAATTACCGAATGCTACGAATGCCAATATGCTATTTGATGAGAAATCATTAGAACCAATGTATAAACTAAACGTTGGACAAGCAGGTAGCTCGTTTACCTTCGAAGTTGCACAGAAAAATGGTATTCCGTTTAGCTTAATTAATAGAGCCAAGAAAAAAGTAGAAGGAGATAAAGTTAGATTTGACAAGACTATCGCTAATCTACAGAAAGAAAGACATAAACTAGAACGTACTTCTCAGAACTTAAAAGAGGAAGAGACTAAGGCAAGAGATGAGAGTAAGAAAATGGAGACCATCAATGCTAAAATTCAAGAGAAACTAGAGCGTTACCAGGAATTATTTGATTCTAATCAACGTTTAGTAGCTCTAGGTCAACGCTTAGATGATTTGTCTGAAAAATACTTTAATAATAAAAGTAAGAAAACTCTTTTTGGAGAAGTTCTAAAAGTAGTAGAGATTGAAAATTCTAAACGCAAGAAGGTTACCATAAAAGAGAAGAAAGAAAAAGAAGCTCAACAAAAAGAGCTAATTAAAGAAGTGGAGCAAAAAGTAGAAGTGATTCGCAAAGAGAAGAAAGAAGAAAAGGCGAAAAAGCAACTACAAGATGCACAGAAGAAAACCAACTTCCCTCTTAAAGTGGGAGATCGCGTTCGTATGATAGATGGTCGTTCAGTGGGAACAATCGATGTAATCGAAAAAAATAAAGCAACAGTTAATTATGGTATCTTTACATCTAAAGTAAGCCTTGATCAACTAGAAATGGTAGAACGCAAAAAATAATGTTAGATATACCTCGCAATAAAAAAATTATCTTATTTGACGGTGTTTGCAATTTATGCGACAGCACCGTCAATAAGGTTATTAAAGCAGATCACCAAGATCAGTTTAGATTCGTAGCCTTAGATTCAGAAAAAGGGAAAGAGATTCTAAACTATATCGGTATCGACCGCACTAAGATAGACAGCATCGTTCTATATGAACCAGGTGTAGCCTATTTTATCAAATCAAAAGCTGCCTTTGAGATTGCTTCTGCTCTAGGAGGCAAGTACTCCCTGATCGGCATATTCTCATTCTTACCAACAGGTATCACAGATGCTCTATACGAATATATCGCTAAAAATAGATACAAATGGTATGGAAAAAAAGAAAGCTGTATGATACCAAGTGAGGATATTAAACAGAAATTTCTATAATTTCTTCACTTAACGCTAATTTGTGATTTTTTCATCACAAATAATTTTACTTAAACTTTGGCAATGCGTATATTTGCGTACTTATAAAAAAATATTCTCGAATGCATATTTCATACAATTGGTTAAAACAATTCATTAAATTAGACATAACACCAGAAGAAACTTCAGAAATCTTAACAGACTTAGGTCTTGAGGTAGAAGGAATCACTACATATGAGAGTCTTAAAGGTGGTCTAAGAGGAGTTGTTGTTGGACACGTATTATCTTGTACAAAACATCCAAATGCAGACAAATTAAACGTAACAAAAGTTGATTTAGGAACAGGTGAGCCAGTACAAATCGTATGTGGTGCGCCGAACGTTGCTGCAGGGCAAAAAGTACCGGTTGCTACTATTGGTACAGAATTGTTCGATGCAGAAGGAAATGCATTCCAAATCAAAAAAGGCAAGATTCGTGGAGAAGAAAGCTTTGGTATGATTTGCTCTGAAGTAGAACTTGGTTTAGGTACAGATGGAAGCGGTATTTTAGTTTTAGAAGATAAATGGGAGCCTGGAACACCAGCTGCTACTTTATTTAATATCGCTACAGACGAAGTTTTTGAAATCGGTCTTACTCCTAACCGCTCTGATGCTATGAGCCACTGGGGAGTAGCACGTGACTTAAGAGCTGGTCTACTACAAAATTCTAAAGAAGAAACTCAACACAAAGAATTAATCACTCCTTCTGTTAGCAAATTTAAAGTTGAAAGAAGAACACTTAAGATTGATGTTAGTGTTGAAGACTATAAAAAAGCACCTCGTTACTGTGGTGTAACAATCTCTGGTATAGAAGTAAAACCTTCTCCAGACTGGTTACAAAATAGATTAAAAGCAATCGGTATTACTCCTAAAAACAATATTGTAGACGTTACCAATTACGTTTTACACGATTTAGGACAACCATTACATGCTTTTGATGCCGCTAAAATAAAAGGTGGTAAAGTAATCGTAAAAACTGTTGCTGCAGGTACTAAGTTCGTAACTCTAGACGGAGTAGAAAGAACTCTTCACGAAGATGACTTAATGATCTGTGATGAGAATGGACCAATGTGTATGGCAGGTGTATTCGGAGGTAGCAAATCTGCTGTTTCTGAAAGCACATCAAATATTTTCTTAGAAAGTGCTTATTTTAATCCAGTTACGGTAAGAAAAGCAGCAAAAAGACATGGCCTTAATACAGACTCATCTTTCCGTTTTGAGAGAGGTGTTGACCCTGCTATTACTGAATATGCTCTTAAACATGCCGCTTTATTAATCCAACAAGTAGCTGGTGGAGAAATCACTTCTGATATTATCGACTTATACCCTAAGAAAGTAGAAGAACATTCTGTATTCTTAAACTTCAATAATATCAATAGATTATTAGGAGAAGAAATTTCTAAAGAAACAATCAAGAAAATCTTAGTATCATTAGATATTAAAGTTCACAGTATGTCTGATGTAGGTATAGGTATTACTGTTCCTGCTTATCGTGCTGATGTAACTAGAGAGATTGACGTTATAGAAGAAATCTTGAGAGTATATGGTTTTAACAACATTACTTTCTCTTCTAAATTAAATGCAACTATCGCTAATAGTTCTAGAACAGAAGATCATAGAGTAACAAATATTGTAGCTCAGCAGTTGGTAGCACAAGGGTTTAATGAGATTATGAATAACTCATTAACAACTCCTGACTACACAGAATTAAGCGAAAATATTAAATCTAATTACCAAGTAGATATCCTTAACCCACTAAGTCATGACTTATCAGTAATGAGACAGTCATTATTATTCGGAGGATTAGAGTCTATCTCTTACAACGTAAATAGAAAACGTGGTGATTTAAAATTCTTCGAGTTTGGTAAAACATACCACAAGATGCTTAACAACTTCGAAGAGTACAAACGTTTTTCTGTATTTGCTACAGGTAATATCACGAAAGCAAGCTGGAACTCTGAGCAAAAACCAATTAGCTTCTTTGACTTCAAAGGGTATATCAATGGTATTATCACTCGTTTAGGCTTAGCTAAGATAAGTACCCAACCTGTAGAATCAGATTTATTCTCAGAAGGTATTGCTTACTATATAGGAAAAGAATTAATCGTAGAGTTCGGTATTCTGAAGAAATCAGTAACCAAACACTTTGATATCAAACAAGAAGTTTGTTACGCTGAATTTAACTGGGATAATGTATTAAAAGTAGTTTCTGCTAAAATCAAAATTGCTGAAATCAATAAATTCCCTTCAGTTAAACGTGATTATGCATTATTAATCAACGAAGCAGTAACTTTCGAAGAGATCTATAACCTAGTAAAACAAGTAGATAAAGCAGTCATCAAAGACGTAACTCTATTTGACGTTTACCAAGGAGAGAAAATCGAAGATGGTAAGAAATCATACGCTATCTCTATTATCATGGAAGATGTTACAAAAACACTTACTGATAGTCAAGTAGACAAAATCATGGGTAAAGTAAAATACCAATTAGAAAATGTTTTACAAGCTCAATTGAGATAATACTAATCGTTTATAGTATATATTTAAAAACGCCCTGCTAGATCTTTAGCAGGGCGTTTTTTTGTGCATTCTAGATTCTGCATAGTTTGCAACATATACCCACATCATATATCTACAATCTACATAAAGTAGAGACGGAATATCTTCCGTATCACATAATATATGTCGTATCACTCCATTAACACTAGGTCAAAATACAATCTACATAAGGTAGAGACGGAATATCTTCCGTGTCACATAATATATGTCGTATCACTCCATTAGCACTAGGTCAAAATACAATTTACATAAGGTAGAGACGGAATATCTTCCGTGTCACATAATACAGCTTTTAGATTTGTTCTTAACTTGTGTGACACGCAAAGTACTGCGTCTATACTAGTCACCGAAAACCAAAAAAAAGCCTGTGAACATTCAGTCCACAGGCTTTATATAAATAAGCGAGAAATTAATCTTACATATTACGTCTGTACTGTCCTCCTACTTCAAATAATGCTGAAGTAATCTGACCTAACGAACAGACTTTAGAAGCATCCATTAGCGCTTCGAATATATTGCCATTTTGAATAGCTACTTCTTGAATACGCTCTAATTCTTCTTTTACTAAAGCTTCATTAGCCTTATTCAAATTCTCTTTTGTTTTGATTTGGAACAGTTTCTCCTCCTCTGTTGCACGGATAACTTCAGCAGGAACTACTGTTGGAGATCCTTTAGAACTCAAGAAAGTATTTACTCCAATAATAGGGAACGTACCATTGTGTTTTAATGTTTCATAGTACAATGACTCTTCTTGAATCTTAGAACGTTGGTACATGGTCTCCATTGCTCCTAACACTCCTCCTCTTTCTGTAATTCTATCAAATTCTGCTAATACAGCAGCCTCTACTAAATCCGTTAATTCTTCAATAATAAATGACCCTTGTATTGGATTCTCATTTTTAGCCAATCCTAGCTCTTTATTTATGATTAACTGTATTGCCATAGCTCTACGTACAGATTCTTCCGTAGGAGTCGTAATAGCCTCGTCATACGCGTTAGTGTGAAGTGAATTACAGTTGTCATAGATAGCATACAATGCTTGAAGTGTAGTACGAATATCATTAAAGTCAATCTCTTGTGCGTGTAATGAACGCCCTGAAGTCTGAATATGATATTTAAGCATCTGTGCACGTTCATTAGCACCATACTTATTTTTCAGTGCTTTTGCCCAAATACGACGCGCTACACGACCAATTACTGCATACTCAGGATCAATACCATTCGAGAAGAAGAACGATAAGTTTGGCCCGAAGTCATTAATATCCATTCCTCTACTTAAATAATATTCTACATAAGTAAATCCGTTCGCTAATGTAAATGCCAACTGGGTAATAGGGTTTGCCCCTGCTTCCGCAATGTGGTATCCTGAGATAGACACAGAGTAGAAGTTACGCACATTCTTCTCAATGAAGTACTCTTGTACATCTCCCATTAAACGAAGTGCAAACTCCGTAGAGAAGATACAAGTATTCTGAGCTTGATCTTCTTTTAAGATATCCGCTTGTACCGTACCACGAACTTGTGATAACGTATTCTTTTTAATCTCAGCATACACCTCTTTTGGCAATACTTGATCTCCTGTTACTCCTAAAAGCATCAGTCCTAAACCATCATTTCCTTCTGGTAATTCACCATTATAACGAGGTCTCTCTACACCTTTTGCTTTATAAATAGCTTCAATCTTTGCTTCAACTTCCGCTACTAAGTCATTGTCTTTGATATAGATTTCACACTGTTGATCAATAGCAGCATTCATAAAGAATCCTAATAACATAGGCGCTGGCCCGTTAATAGTCATCGATACTGATGTCAAAGCATGTGCAAGGTTAAACCCTGAATACAACTTCTTCGCATCATCTAAACAACAGATAGAAACCCCTGCATTACCAATCTTACCATAAATATCAGGGCGATGTCCTGGATCATTACCATATAAAGTCACAGAGTCAAATGCAGTAGATAGACGCTTAGCTGGCATACCTAATGACACATAGTGAAAACGTCTATTGGTACGCTCTGGTCCTCCTTCTCCTGCAAACATACGTGTAGGATCTTCTCCTTCACGCTTAAACGGATAAAGTCCTGAAGTAAACGGAAATTCTCCTGGTACATTCTCTTGTAATGACCAACGCAAGATATCTCCCCAAGCTTCATACTTAGGCAGCGCAATCTTAGGAATCTGTAAATGTGATAAACTCTCTGAATGCGTCGCAATCTTGATTTCTTTATCACGTACTTTGAATGAGTACACTGGGTTTTTATACTTGTTCACCTTCTGATCCCATGTTAGAATCACTTCCCAATTATAAGGGTCTAAGTTCATCTTCACCTTGTCAAACTCCTTTAATAGAAGGTTGATGAACAATTGTGTATCAGCATCTTTAGAAGCTATTGTTTCTTCTACGATTCCTGACTTATCTATTTCTGGCAATTTACCAGCTACTGTTTCTATTGTTTTGAAAATACCGTATAGCTTCTGAGCTACCTCTTTTTGAGTTAATACCGTCTCATCATATTTACGGTTGTTCTCCGCTATCTCAGATAAGTAACGTGTACGGTTAGGAGGTATCACGAATACTTTCTCACTCATCTCCTTAGTGATTTCGAAACTAGACGTTAAGTCTGCTCCTGTCTTCTCTACCACTTTATCCATAATCGCTTTATACAAAGCATTGGTACCAGGATCGTTAAACTGAGAAGCAATCGTACCAAATACAGGCATTTCGTCTGGGTTTACATCCCATAAGTTATGGTTGCGTTGGTATTGTTTCTTTACATCTCTAATTGCATCTAATGCTCCACGCTTATCAAATTTATTGATTGCAACGATATCAGCGAAGTCAAGCATATCAATCTTTTCTAACTGAGTAGCCGCTCCGAACTCTGGAGTCATAATGTATAAAGAAGCATCTGAGTGGTCTAAAATCTCCGTGTCTGACTGACCAATTCCCGATGTTTCAAGAATAATTAAATCATAATTGGCAACCTGAAGTACTTGAAGTGTTTCTTCAACATAACGAGATAACGCTAAGTTAGACTGACGAGTAGCCAGAGAACGCATAAACACACGAGGATTATTAATCGAGTTCATACGAATACGATCTCCTAATAAAGCTCCTCCTGTCTTACGCTTAGAAGGGTCAACAGAGACTAGTGCTACTGTTTTTTCAGGGAAGTCAATCAAGAAACGGCGAACTAACTCATCTACCATAGATGACTTACCTGCTCCTCCCGTTCCTGTAATACCTAATATAGGTGTATTCTTATGTTTCTTTTCGTCGTATTGGAATACTTTAAGGAAATCTTCTTCTCTATTTTCAGCTAACGAAATTAAACGAGCAATCGTAGTAACATCTTTATCTGCCAAAGATTGATATACATCTTTTCCCTCTGGTAATTGCAAGTCCATTGTAGGATAGTCAGCCTTCCCTACCATATCGTTAATCATCCCTTGTAATCCCATCGCTCGTCCATCATCTGGAGAATATAAGCGTGTGATACCATAATCCATTAACTCCTTTATCTCACTAGGAAGAATTACTCCTCCTCCTCCTCCAACGATTCGGATATGTCCTGCTCCTTTTTCTTGTAGCAGGTCGTACATATATTTAAAATACTCGTTATGACCTCCTTGATATGAAGTCATTGCAATCGCATTAGCATCTTCTTGGATAGCTGTATTCACTACCTCTTCAACGCTCTTATCATGTCCTAAGTGAATAACCTCACATCCCGTCGATTGAATGATACGACGCATAATATTAATCGCCGCATCATGGCCATCAAATAAAGCCGCCGCAGTAACTATACGCACCTTGTTAGTAGGCGTATAGGGTGTATTTTGTTGCATAATTTTTTAGTTTTTGTAGAATGCCAATATAATAAATATTCGCTAATTTCACTACCCCCCTCAAAAGATTTGAGTTACTTATGCTTAAATCAACAACACATAGTTCTCCCCTATACCCCGTTATACAATCCTATAGCGTTAACCTAATTCATATCTCATCCATACATTAGCTTCTATATATTCACCTTTATCCATTTCTAAATCTATCTGAATAGGATTAAGCAATACAGGTAAGATGTATTGACCAGAGCTTCTGAACTTCATATTAGCCCATTGCTCCCACTCGGCGATACTTCCTTCAACAACCATAGAACGCTGACAAATCTTTACGACATGAGCACCTCCTTTTATATGTGTACGTATCCATGCATCATAAGGCAAACCATCATTATTCTTCCATTGGATATAATCATCCATTGAAATCAAAGGAAAATTCGTCTTTAAGTTAGGTCTAATAGGCAGTATAAAAGCATTCATTTCTGTAGACAAAGCAATGCTTTTCATATACTGAATTAACTGATGACTAATGCCTTTACCTTGATAGTTCTTATTGAGCCCAATCTGCAATGCACAAAGTGTATTTGGGATTAATCCTTTCTCATGATCTTTAACAGCCTTTTCCAAAGCCCAATCCCATCCTCCTTCAGGTAAGTCAGCTAACTCCTCTGCAGTAAGATGAAGTGGAATACAATTTCCATTACCAACAACTACATTTCCTTCTAAAAGATAAAACTGATAATCAGCGAACAACTCATATATACTATCCCAATATGTTAGATTCACTGTATCTGCTAATACATAAGCAGGCCAAACATTAAACTGATCTACTTGATGATTATAGTCTATGCTCTGCTCTGCTGTCAAAGCTTTAGCTGTGGAGAAAGTATAGGAAGTAATCTGTGTCATAATTCATTATTTAATTGACTGCAAGTAACAAATTTACGCTTTATGATTCTTTCATTTAAACGTAAACTGACATAAAATACAGCTCAAACGCCTACCTAGATACAGAACAACTTCTAAAAAGCATCAATATCACTGCTTTTAGAAACATTAGTACAGTAATAGTATATGGATTACAATTTTATCGCATAGCGGTCGCATAAAAAACCATCAAAAATATGCGAGCAGTATGCCATCACTATGCGATAACTATGCGAACACTGCCTATTTTTTCAAAATTAGATTTATCTTCATTGCTTTGATTTTTTGAGTTAAAGCTATTTATTACACCTAATCTACTTATCAAAACAAGCAAATTTACATAGTATTTAAATAATTTTTGAACTAGCTATAAGTACTCGTTTAAGATTATAATGGAGCGTATTAGTATAGATTTATAACCATTAAAATAAATATTCACTTTTTTGTTGCACATATCATTATTTTATTAACTTTGTATTTCAAAGTACTTTTACTATGACAAATAAAGCTATTGAAGATTTAAATCAAATCAAGTCGATAATGGAGCGCTCTACTAAGTTTTTAAGCCTTAGTGGTTGGAGCGGTATATGGGTAGGTTTATGTGGGCTTATTGCTGCAAGTGTTTTATACTATTGGCAGACAAGCTCTACGTACTCTTATGAAAATCTAACACTAGAAGATCCGTACCAAACTGCTTATACTGCAGAAATGCTATTAGTGCTAGCTATCGCTACCTTTGTCATTGCTGTGGTAGGTGGATTTTTCTTTACAATACGCAAAACACGCAAACAAGGGAAATCGTTTTTAAATCAAGTCACTAAGCGCTTATTAGTACGCTTCTCTATTCCGCTAATAATAGCCGGAATTCTTTGCTTAATATTACATAAGTATCATTTGCTACAATTTGCTTTACCTACTACACTATTATTCTATGGGTTAGCACTATTTAGCGTCCAAGAAGACACTGTCAAAGAAGTAAAATCAATCGCTGCACTAGAGATAGTCCTAGGTTTACTAGCGTTCTATTTCTTAGATTACACACTTTTACTATGGGCAATAGGGTTCGGTTTAGTACATTTGCTTTACGGGATTATTTTATGGAATAAGTACGATAAATAAATTATAACACAAATATGAAATTCGATTTAGAAAAATTAAACAAAGTCTTTGACAATCGTATCCGCGTAGGTATTATGAGTGGATTAATGGTCAATGACTCCCTATCGTTTAAAGATCTAAAAGAATATCTAGACCTAACAGATGGAAACCTTGCCTCTCATTTAAAGAACCTAGAAGAAAGTAATTATATAACGGTTACAAAAGGATTTGTTGGAAGAAAAACAAATACTACTTATACAGTGACTGAAGAAGGTAAGCTTGCCTTTAAACAACACCTAGCCTATTTAGAAAATTTAATTAAAAAGCTTAAATAATTTTTTTACCCATCAACTTTGAAAAACAAAGTACTTTTAATTCTAATAAAATGAAAAAAGAAAATTACAAACCAATGATCAAAGGAGTTATAATCAGTGTATTATCTCTTATGTTACTTATCACACTACCTTTTATCAGTAGTCTAATCTCCGAACGTGAAAGCTTTCAGAGTGAAGTAACGACTGAAGTAACCTCTAAATGGGGACAAAAACAAACCATATACGGTCCTTTTGTCCTTGTAGAATACTATACTAATCATCTTACTGAGGATGGAAAAGTAATGAAACAATTAAACAGTTATTTACAAACTCCTATCAAACAAGATTTTACAGGTGATATAAAAACACAAATTAAAAAAAGAAGCTTATATGAAGTAGCACTTTATAACACTAACTTAAATGTAAAAGCTAGCTTCCCTACGCTAGATGAATTAGCCTCTACGTTAAATCTAGCAGATAAGGAAGCATTTACAAATGCGAAGATTGTCTTCTCTGTATCAGATAGTAAAGGTTTCACTCAAGAGATTCTTATCAATAAAAACCCTCAACAATACTTTGAGCAGGATAGATCTCTAAGGATCAATTCTAGTATTGCTTTCTTAAGTTACGATATCAATAAAGAGGATATAGATTTGAGTAATATTAATTTTCCTATTCAGTTAAAGGGTTCTACAGAGATTAACTTTCTAGCAACTGCTAAACAGACTAATGTCAATGTCACTTCTGACTATAAGGATATCAAATATATTGGAAACTATCTACCTGATAACGATGAAAAACAAAGCGTAAACGAGCATTCAAAATGGACAATTTTTCAATCTATACCAATCAGCTCTGATCTAAATACAATTACCCAGTTGACAGATTATAGTTTTGGAATGAAATTTCTACAAATGAATGACTTTTATAGCAAAGTAAACCGAGCTACTAAATATGCTTTACTATTTATAGGCTTAACCTTCGCTACCTTCTTTTTTATGGAGAATATAAAAAACCTAAGCATCAATATCTTACACTACACATTAGTGGGGTTAGCTTTATGTATCAATTTCGTCTTACTCCTATCCTTTGCAGAATATATAGGCTTTAGTTATGCTTATATTATTTCAGCATCAGCGACTATAATTTTGATTACATCATTTATCTTTGGATTGAGCAAAAACAAGCGTATTGCAGCAACTATATTTGGATTATTATTTGTGTTATATGCATTTCTATTCTTCCTATTACAATTAAAAGAAGCTGCACTTATTGTCGGTAGTATTGGATTATTCACCATCATCGCCATACTAATGTACTTTTCTAAAAGAATAAACTTCACTAGTGAAGAATAATAAATGAGAGAGGTCGCTTAATAGCGACCTCCCTCATTTATCTAATACCTAGATTCTAGCACTCTACTGACTCGTTTAAATCAATAGTAAAAGAAATACTAGTTCCTTTACCTTCTGTACTTGAAATATTAATCTTACTATTCATCAATTGGGTTCTTGCTTTTATATTAGTAAATCCAAGCCCTCTCTTTACTATATCTGTATCAAAACCTACTCCATTATCTTTAATAATTACCTCAAATCTCGTTTCTTCTCTTAACAGTATAGATACTTGACATTCTGTTGCCTTAGCATGTTTCTGTACATTCTGTAAACACTCTTGTATAATTCTATAAATATGAACTTTAAACTTAATACTTAACCTACTAAAGCAAATATCATTAGACATAAATAATATAAACTTAGTTACTTGATTTCTATTCTGAATCCCTACTAGATCCCTAATTAGTTCATTGAACTCTTTATTTTTAAAATCCTCTTCATGTCCTAATACATGAGAAACATCTCTTATATATTGTTCTACCTCTTTTACTTCATTAATAAGGGAATCTTTATGTGTCTCTACAGACTCTTTACTTACCTGCATTAATAAAAAACGAGTGACAAATAGCTTATTTAAAACACCGTCATGTAGTTCTTTTGCTATTTCTTTACGCTCTATATTACGGGCTTCGGCTAATTCATTTTGTACATTGATAATAGAGTCATAGTACTTCTCTGTGTCTTTCTGAAACAACTTGACTAAAGAAACTTCTTTTGCTTTTTGCCTAAACAAAATAACAAAGAAAATAGTTATAGCAAGTACAAGTAAAGCACTAGAAACCATCGTAATAATATTCTTCTGATTTTGTAATTGCTCATTTGCTCTTTCTAGAGAATCCGCTTCAAAACTAAGTCTTGCAAAAGTATTCTTGATCACATTATTCTCATCGAGTATAAGTTTATTCAACTCCTCGTATCTCACAAAATTGGTATTATATTGCTCTTTTTTGTATTTTAATAATACAGTAAGAGTTTCTTTTTCTAATCCTAGATTATTATTTTGATGAGCATATTCTAATACCTCGTTTACAAGTTGATTTCCTTGTTCTTCTTTTTTAATTAGATAGAAATACTCTGCTAAAAGAATTTTATACGAATTATAATCCTGAAGATTCTTGTTTTTCAATTGTATATCGATTGCTCTAACAAGATTCTTTTCTACATCATCATAGTGTTTACTCTTAATATCGGCTTGAGTTAAGTTATATAACAAATGTGCCAACATCATCTCATCATATATAGTACTTTCATTGATATATTTATCAATAACATTATGTATTAAATTTTGGGCTTTTTTATACTCGCCTTGCTTAATATAAACCTCTGCTATATTATAGTAAATCGTAATTTTGTTCAACCTAATTGCATCAGGTAAAAAAAACTTTACAATTTCAGGGTTATCTAAAAGTTTTAAAGATAATTCTAATTGCTTTAAAGCTTCTGGCAATTGTTCTAAACCTACTAAAGCATTAGCCATTATAATAGATTCTGAATATTTAATACGAGCATCTTTATGCTCTTTATTAACATTCATCGCTTTAAGAATCTGTGATTGTCCTTCAGTAAAGATTTTATTATTTAAAAGAATAATAGCTTTATGAGAATACACTTCTTGCAAGTTTACAGAATCCTGAATAGACTTAAACAAAAACTCAGCTTTAGTGTAATTATAATAAGTACTATCTATTTGAAAACTTTGAGCATAACGTTTACCACGTAAGAAATAAGCTTGCGCTTCATTTTTCTTGTCATCTGCTTTTCTAGACCTTTTAAAGAGTTCTTCTATATACTGCTTATCTGCATTAGTTAGTAATATATATTTTCGCAAAGCATTTCTGCTCTGCTCAGTATTCCTTAGGTTTAATATAACATTACCTAAAGAGTCTGCAGCAGCCTTATCTTTATCAGTAGGATTAAATCTGTTATAACTCTTTATAAATGCGTTTATTTCTTCTAACTTTAAGTCTTCTTTATTGGTTTCAGTCTGTGTACAATGAATCATCGACATAGAAATACACAAGACTGCAAAATATAAGACTCTTAGTTTAAACATTTTAAATACAAGACACTATAACTTATTAAAAAAAGCATACAAAGATAGAGAACTATTAATATGTAATCTAGTAAAAGTAAAAAGTATATAATTAACTATTAATTACCGAATACATAATACTATTTACAACGAAATACACATACTTTATTTAATTTCTCTGTATTTCTAGAAATAAATTATGAAGAGAATTTTCGTTCCACTACCTTTCTTACTAATCACAAATAATTTCCCCTCTATAATCTCTATTCGTTCCTTAACATTCGGTAGTCCATATCCACCTTTTATAGACCTAGTATCAAAACCAGTCCCATTATCCGTAATCGCTATTTCAAAACTTACAGGAGTTTTAAGCTTAATATCAACGACACACTTACTCGCATTAGAATGTAAAGCTACATTTAACAAAACCTCTTGTATCGAACGATAAATATTTATTCTTTTTCGGTGATCTAGAGATTCTAGATCAAGTTTCGAATCTATTAGTATACTAAAATCAATATTTGACTGTCTTTTCTGTACTAAGACAAGTTCTTGTAATAACTGTTGAAATCCCTGTACCTTCCCTCCTTCTTCATTAACAAGACTATGAGATATATTCCTTATATAATCCTCTACTTCAACAACTTCATTTACCAAAACATCCTTATGATTATCAATTTCTTCTTTCTTTAATTGCATTAATGTAAATCGAGTTGCAAATAACCTATTAACTACCCCATCGTTTAATTCTTTCGCAATTATTTTACGTTCTCTATCTTTTGCTACAGCCAAATACTTCTGAACGTTTATAATTGAATTATAATACTGTTCTGTATCTTGTTGAAACATCTTGATTAACCCTATTTTTTTTATCTTTAAATGATATATATAAGCTAATAAAATAATAGTAACAATCACAAATAAGCTAATAGTAATTGTACTTAATAATCTATTTCGCTCTAGTAATGTTTTATTCAATTCATTCAAAGAGTCTGCCTCTTGTTTTATTCTTATAAAGCTATTTTGAATTAAATTTCCTTCTCCTTTAAATCTCTTACTTATTTCAATATATTCAATAAAAAACTGGTCTGATCTATCAGAATCATAGGATATTAATAATTCTAATGCCTTCAATTGATTTTCAAAATCTCCCACACTACGAACTTCTTCTAATATTCTTTCAACTAAAGGGAAGCCTAAATTTACTTGCCCTGTTACAAAATAATATTCTGCCAAAACTAATTCAGCTTTATGGATAATTATTCGGTTCTTATTCCTTTTTCCTATTTCTATTATCTCGTTTAATAAAGCATGTATCCCTTTGTAATCATTTGTTTTTAATTTAGTAGAAGCTAAACTAATAGCTAAATATGCGTAGTATCTTTCACTAGTTACATCATTAAAATTTATATACTTAGCTATACCTTCTAATAGTAGTTCTTTAGCCTTGAGGTACTTTTCTTGTTTTATATACACCTTTGCTACATTATCAACTAAATAAGTTTTGCTAAGATTAATATACGCTTCTGATTCCTCTGATAATATTGTTTTATCTGAAAGTAATTCGAACGCTTGGTTATAATAGTGTAAAGCATCCTCATACATACCTAATCCACTAAAAACATCTCCAATTGTAAAATACTGTTGATGACGTCTTCGAATAGATATTTCTTTGGTATTATAGCGAATAGATTTTAGAATTTGTTTTTCTGCCTCTGAATAGACACCATTTTTATTAAGTACATAGGCCTTTATATAATAAGTGTAACTAATATTTAAGGAATCCTTTTTTATGAGATATAGTTTTTCAGCTTGATTATAATAATAGTAAGCACTATCAAATACAAGATTACTCAAATAATACTGACCTGTCAATAAATAAGCATTTGCTATATCTATACTATCACGATCTTCAACTGCATAGTCATATAACCGATCACAATACTTTTTATGAGCTTTAGTTTTGTTTATATAATCCTTTATTATCTCTCTATTACCACGGGAATTAGGCAATAACAAAACAAGTTTTCCTATAGAATCAGCTTGTTTTAGCATTAAGTCATTTACCGCATCAGTATTATAGTTTTTTAGAAACTCCTTTATAGAATGATTTATAATATCATTCCTTTTTGAATTATCACAACCATATATAGCAAATACTAATACCCAGAAAGGAAGAATTAGATAAAGAGATTTAGAAGTCATTTTTAAGCATCTGCATATTAAACATTTATTCAGATAATAATAATTATATAACTAAAAGGACAAAGTATGTAAATATAATAGTTATATACATTCTTTGCCTTTATAACTAAAATATTATTTCTCTAAACAAATAATACTAACATATAATTAATAAAAAAGCACTCTATATAGAGTGCTTTTTTATTAATTATATGGATATATTTTCAAAGTCTTACTTGTATTATCCCTAGTACTTGCTACTAGTTCAGGATGTTCATTTAGCTTTAATCCAAAAGTAGGAATCATTTCCTTAAATTTAGCTTGCCATTCAGCAGACTTAAACTCTTCTTTAAAACATTGTGATAAAAGCTTTAACATAATTGGAGTTGCGGTAGATGCTCCTGGCGAAGCTCCTAATAAAGCTGCTATTGATCCATCAGCAGCACTTACTACTTCAGTACCAAACTGCAAGATTCCCTTTCCATCTTTATCTTTTTTGATAACTTGTACACGTTGTCCTGCTTTTTCTAATTTCCAATCTTCCTCTTTAGCATCTGGATAATATTCTCTTAATGCTGCATAACGAGATTTTGAAGACTGTAATACTTGTTCTATCAAATATTTGGTCAAATCCATATTGCGAAGACCTGCTCCTAACATTGGACCAATATTATTAAATTCAAGTGATTTAATTAAGTCCCAATATGATCCTCTTTTTAAGAATTTAGTAGAGAAACCAGCGTAAGGTCCAAAAAGTAATGAATGCTTTCCATCAATAAACCTAGTATCTAAGTGAGGTACAGACATCGGTGGCGCTCCTACAGATGCTTTACCATATACCTTAGCCTTGTGTTTTTTCACAACTTCAGGATTACGACATACTAACCATTCTCCTCCTACAGGGAATCCTCCATAACCTTTGCTTTCTGCAATATCTGCTTTTTGCAATAGTAGAATCGCTCCACCTCCTGCTCCAACAAATACAAATTTAGATTTGATTACCTTTTTTTGTCCTTTACTATCTGTTGCAGATACAGTCCATTCAGAACCAGTCTTTGTGATATCTTTAACCTCACAATTAAAAGTCATATTAACTCCATCTTCACTCTTTAGATGGTCAAATAACTGACGAGTAAGATCACCAAAGTTAACATCTGTTCCAAGATTCATATGTGTAGCAGCACATACTTCATTTTCTTTTCTGTTCTCTATAATTAATGGAGCCCATTCTTTTATTTTCTCTTTATTATCAGAGAATTCCATTCCTTGGAATAATGGATATTTTTGAAGTTCATTATAACGTTTTCTTAAATAGTTTACGTTATCTTCTCCCCACACAAAGCTCATATGAGGTACAGTATGGATAAAATTACTTGGATTTTTAAGGACCCCCTTATTTACCAAATAAGACCAAAATTGACGAGAAACTTCGAATTGCTCTACAATATTGATTGCCTTAGAAGCATCTATTGTACCGTCTGCTTTTTCAGGCGTATAATTTAATTCACAAAACGCAGAGTGTCCAGTTCCGGCATTATTCATTGCATCAGAACTTTCGGCAGCCGCACTGTCGAGACGCTCAATAACCTCAATTTTTAAGTTTGGTTTCAGCTCTTTCAGTAGGACCCCAAGAGTAGCACTCATAATACCTGCCCCTACCAAAACAACATCAGCCTCTGATTTTTGTATACTTGACATTATATCGGATTTATTTATATGCAAAACTAATCTTTATTTAAGAGAAATTATCTACAACTAATCTTAAATAATCATAAAATTAAAAAACATTTATCTTCTCATGTAGTCTTGTAGAATTATAGTCGCTGCTATCTCATCGATCAACGCTTTATTCTGTCTTTGTTTCTTTTTAAGACCACTATCTATCATTGTTTGAAAAGCCATCTTAGAAGTAAATCTCTCGTCTATTCTCTCAACTGGCATACCAGGAAAAGACGTCTTAAACTTTTCAATAAAACTATTCAACAAAGGTACTACTTCAGAAGGTTCATTATTTAGGCGTTTTGGTTCTCCAATAATCACCTTCTCCACTTTCTCTTTAGAAAAATAATCTTTTAGAAATGGCAATAGTTGCTCTGTATCAACTGTAGTTAATCCAGAGGCTATAATTTGAAGTTCATCACTTACAGCTATACCTGTACGTTTTTTACCGAAATCGATAGAAAGCAATCTTGCCATTTTATATTGTATGTTTTTTTTAGTATTTAAATGTTCCGTATTCAGAAGTGATTGTTAGTTTCTTCTCTTCTGAAGCTTCCACTCTACCAACTATCTGAGCTTTTACATTAAAAGATTCTGAGATAGCAATAATATCAGCTGCCACTTCTGGTCTTACGTATAATTCCATACGATGACCTGAGTTAAACACTTGATACATCTCTCTCCAATCTGTGTTAGATTGCTCTTGAATTAGCTTAAATAATGGTGGAACAGGAAACATATTATCTTTGATGATATGTAATTTATCCACGAAGTGAAGAATCTTTGTCTGTGCTCCTCCACTACAGTGAATCATCCCATGAATATCATCTGATTTATATTTATTTAATATTGACTTAATAATAGGTGCATAAGTACGAGTAGGTGACAATACTAATTTACCAGCGTCTATAGGAGATCCCTCTACTACATCAGTAAGATGTACTTTTCCTGAATAGACTAATTCTTCAGGCACAGATGAATCATAACTCTCTGGATATTTTGCTGCTAAAGAATGATCAAAAACATCATGTCTAGCTGATGTTAATCCATTACTTCCCATACCTCCATTATACCCTTTTTCATAGGTAGCTTGTCCAAATGATTCTAAACCTACGATAACATCACCTGCTTGAATATTAGCATTATCAATAACATCACTTCTCTTCATACGTGCAGTCACAGTAGAATCTACAATAATCGTACGAACTAAATCTCCTACATCTGCAGTCTCTCCTCCTGTAGAGTGAATTGTTACTCCAAAAGATTTCAATTCATTAATTAATTCCTCTGTTCCATTGATAATAGCAGAAATAACTTCTCCCGGAACTAGATTTTTATTACGCCCTATAGTGCTAGAAAGCATAATATTATCTGTCGCTCCTACGCACAATAAATCATCAATATTCATGATTAATGCATCTTGAGCAATTCCTTTCCATACAGAAATATCTCCAGTTTCTTTCCAATACATATAAGCTAAAGAAGACTTCGTACCCGCTCCATCAGCATGCATAATTAAACAGTAATCCTCATCCCCAGTTAAATGATCTGGGATAATCTTACAAAATGCCTTTGGAAATAATCCTTTATCAATGTTCTTAATTGCATTATGAACGTCTTCTTTCTCAGCAGAAACTCCGCGTAGTGCGTATCTATTATTTGAACTCATAAATGTTGTGTTGTTTCTGCAAATTTAGCGCTAATGTTAATGTAAAGCAATCTTATTTTTGGTGAACTTTTCTCTTTTTTTAGTTAAGATTACTGCCTGTGAGTTTTTAAAACAAAAAATCCACTCTCTGAGAGTGGATTTAAATTCTATTTGATCAACAATCTGATTAGATTGTTTTTAATACTTCGATTAAAACATCAATATCTTCTTTCGTGTTTTCATGCCCAAATGAAAGTCTTAAACTTGGTTTCTTCAAATCTTCTGCACATAAGAACTGTGATAATACATGAGAAGGCTTTTGACTTCCTGATTGACATGCACTTCCTCTAGACACTGCAATTCCTTTCATGTCTAACTGGAACAACATCATAGCTGCTTTCTCCTCAGATAGAGGTAATAATACATTTAAGATATTGTAAAACCCTACATTATTTCCATTAAAACATACTTCTGGAAATACCTCTACTAATCTTTCTTTACAATATTCTTTGATACTAGTGATATGAGCTCTTTCTTCTTCTAATAAATCATAAGCCATTTCCAAAGCTTTAGCCATACCTACTACTTGATGTACTCCTTCAGTACCTGCTCTTAACCCTTTCTCTTGTTCTCCACCAAACATCACAGGTTTTAGCACATTTTTCTTACGGATAAAAGCAAATCCAATCCCCTTTGGTCCGTGAAATTTATGAGCACTAGCTACAATAAAGTCTATCGGTGTCTCTGCCAAATCAATTTTAGTTTTACCTATAGACTGCACAGTATCACAGTGAAATAATGCATGATGAGCTTCGCATAACGTAGCTACTCTTTTTAAATCTAATTCTGTCCCTACTTCATTATTAACATGCATTAAACTTACTAATGTAAGTTTAGATTCATCTTTTAATAATTCTTCTAATTGATTATAATCAATTTCACTAGAAGGTTGGATATCTAAGAAAACTAATTCTGTACCGAACTCAGCACTTAATTGTTTTACAGTATTTAATACAGCGTGGTGCTCTAATTTAGAAGTGATAATTCTTTTAACTCCTAAATCACGAATTGCAGAACGCAAAATCCAGTTATTACCTTCAGTTCCACAAGATGTAAAGATAATCTCAGAAGAAGTTGCATTAAATTGCTTTGCAATTACTTTTCTAGCATTCTCCACTAAAGCTTTAGCGTGTCTACCGATAGCATATGTTGAAGATGGATTACCATAATCATTTCTAAGTACATTAACCATCTCTTCGATTACTTCTGGACGTACGGATGTAGTCGCAGCATTATCAAGATAAACGTGTTTCATTTTCTTTTTGTTGGTAAGTTATTGTTATGCTCTTTCTAAAAAAGAGTTGTTTTGTCTTGTCTTTTATTGTCACGTAATCGCAAATGTAGTAAAAACTGATATTATTACTACAATAGAATTAACATCTTTTCACGCTATATGTGAAAAGTATTAGTAATTACAACTCTTACTAAAGTCAATCTAATTAATATCATCTATCTGTATATTTTGCTTAGAAAGCACCTTTTTTGCCACTATACCAAAAGCTAACAAATATGCAAAACACAATAAACTAACTATGTATGATTGGTGAATACCTAGTATATCTGCAACTTTTCCTTGAATCGGAGGAATAATACCCCCACCTAATATCATCATGATTAACAGAGAAGACCCTTGAGCAGTATATTTACCTAAGCCAATAATAGCAATATTAAAGATAGCTGGCCATAATACACTACAAGCCAAACCTCCAGCTAAAAAAGCATAAATAGCAATCATACCAGTACTGAACAACCCGACTAACATTGCTAATAATCCAAAAAGACTAAACAGCATTAATGTTCTCGCTGATTTATTCTTTGCCCAATACGTTAATACAATTTGTAAAACCACACAAACAGAATAGTAATACAAAGGTGTTACATCATTACCTGCCAAATAATTAGCCCCAAGAACAGCAAAATAAGCTAAAAATGGAACAACAATCATTGCTAATAATTGCTTCCCTTTAGACAAATTAAATACACTCACAGCACCAGCCCATCTCCCAATCATCAAACTTCCCCAATACATCGATATATAAGGAGTTATCTGAGAAGATTGGAGATTACCAAACTCTTCTAGCTTAAGTAACTCTCCTAAATTACTTCCGATACTTACTTCTACCCCAACATATGCAAAAATACCAAACATCCCTAAAAGCAACTGTGGATATTGCATCGCTCCCCAACCTTGTTGATTTCTCCTACTGCTTCGATAAGCAAAGCCAATACTTCCTCCTATCACCACTAAAGCTGCCGAAAGTAACATAATTCGTTTATTATCTAACCCTTCTTTAATTTCAACAATTTGAGTATCTAAAAAAGTGATTGCTTTCTCTTTTTCAACTAACTGAGAAGCCTCTACTTCTTTATTGCTCAAAACTTCCTTTTCTTTAACCAATAATTCTACTGGTTCATTAGCTGATTGACTATAGGTATTAAATACAGGAATATATATCATTATTAATAGTAGTGTCATCGTAACTAAAGTTCCTATTGCTTTCTTTGCTGGTTCCATAGGCTCAATACGCACTCCATCAGGTATTTTTTTTGAGAATCTAAACAACATTGCCGCAATTACAAAAAGAGCTCCTACTCCCGCATATAACATTGTCATACTCGACAGACTCAGATGTTGTATTTGATCATCAGTTAGTGCGACTGTACTTCCAAATAAAGCAAACGCCATTAACAATGGCCCTATAGTTCCTCCCAGTGAATTAACCGCTCCCCCTAAGCTCACTCTACTCGTCCCTGTCTTAGGATCTCCTACAGAAATCACTAGAGGATTAGCCGCTATCTGTTGTAACGAAAAACCGAGAGCTACTACAAATAACCCAATCAACAAAGCAGTATAAATATTTACATTCACTGCCCAAATCATTAATCCTGCCCCTATTGCTGAAAACAGCAGACCAAATACAATTGATTTCTTATAACCATAACTTGTTACGAGATCCTTCCCCTTAATAGTACTTAAAATAAACAAAATCAAAGCTCCTGAATAATATGCTGTATAAAAAGCAAAATCAATTAATTGAGATTGAAATTGATCTAAGTGGAAATAAGCTTTACAAAATGGAATAAAAATACTATTACCTGCTCCAAAAAATCCCCAAAAGAAGAATACCGTAACTAAAGTATATAGTGCAGGATAATTAGTTTTTACTGTCGAATTATTCATGTGATAACAAGAGTTTATTACGATTACATTAACATTTTCAAATATAGACAAATACTATTTGTGCATAAAAAAGACAGTCATTTTTTTTATTGACTCCTTTTATATCCCTAATAAGCATTGAATACACCATCTAAAATGTAAAAAATGACCCAGAAATAATAATAAAAAATTATAATATACCCATGCAAACTATTTTATAGCAATAAAAAAACTATTTTTGCTGTATACAATAATATATTCACGACTGATGAAAAAGTTTTTTACCCTTACAGGTATATCTTTTATGTTTTTACTTACCTCTTGTGATGATGGTAATCTAGTTTATAAAGACATTGATTTTAACAACGTAACTGCTGTACAGAGATGTACTACACCAGGAGCTGATAAGATTTTCTACAAACTTCAGAATGATGAAGCACTAATACTTGTTATTGATGCTGATAACATCATGAGAGATGAAACTATCAACAGAGCTAGAGTAGAGATTAGTGGAACAGATACTAGCTTAGATTATAGAAAGTATACTGATAAAGTAGAAGGCACATCTATATGTAACCTTCCTCCTCCAGCTACTCCTTCTGTCATTCAGAGTATACCTGCATCTCCAGGTGGAACAGTCATCATAGATAGAACAGTACAGGTTAATAATAATACAACAGCAACTGATAATAGCGTCAACCTAATTTATCAGTACACGTTTTCTTTATTAAATATACATTTTAATCAAGGAGACACTAGTATTAAATATGATCAGATGACTTTTGGATCTACAACTTATGCAAATAGAACTTTAGCTTTTAAGTTTGATAATAACAATGGTAATGGTCTAAACAATTTTAATTGTAACAACTCATTATATAACTTAAAAGACAAAGAAGCTCTTATCTTGAATATCACTGAAGATGATCTTCCAACAGAAGCTACGGCTGAAAGTATTATAGAACTAAACGATAAAAGACTACTTAGTATAAAACAATATAGTCGTACAGGTATTAATCTAAATCAAGTATGTGAGTACGAAGGAGACATACCTGGATCAAATACTAACAACCCAAATAAATTAGAAGAATATTGGGTTGCACCTAAAGGGCAAATAGTTATCAAATCTAGATGGACTGAACCTGTAGATGGATCTGAACCAAAATTACTACATGAGATCTCACTAAGAAACCTAACATTCATAAAAGCAAGTAACACAGATAGGACATTCATAAAACCGACATTACCTTTCGGAACTATTGTTACAGATAAAAAATAATTCTATCCTATTTAGGACACTTAAAGTCGCTGTTTTTAACAGCGACTTTTTTATTATTAGTAATAATACTAAACCTTTCTTATAAATATTACAAAAATAAATATTCATCAAAGTTCTAAAAAATGGTACTAAATAGCTCTATAGCATTGCTAAAATTAAAACCATTTAAAAGTCTAAATAGGAACAAATACAATGATTCTAAAGCTTCTTTAAAAAGAAAGAAGATTAACTTTTATTTTTGTACTACATAATTATATGGCACTTTTTAACTTTTATTCCCTCTAAAATTCAAAAATTGCTACTACAATAAAATTTAAATATTTTAAATATCTTCAATTTTATTCAATATAACACAACTTTTATACAAATAAGCATATTGATATCTAACATTAGAAGTATTTACATTCAATTTTATTAGAATTTTAAAACAATTTTAGATAATACTAAACATTTTATATATTGCACATGTAAACAAAACCAAAAAGGTCTTAAATAAAATAATAGTTCTTTATTCTTTCTATAATTTTTAAAAGTATTCAAAGAGTAAAAAGTTATTGTACTATTCACTTTTTTAGTTTTGATATTTTCTACAATGAAGATTTTACAAGAAAGGGCTAAATAAATTATATTAACAAGTGTCACTCTGAAGATACGAGAATAAAAAATATAGATGAGAAATAAATTCACATTTACTGTTGCTTTAATTGCAATTAGTTTGGCGAGCTTTGCACAAGAAAGAACAAATACAATAGATAATCAATTTAATACTTTACTAAACGAATCAACAAACTGGCAAAAGTCTAAAATTGTCGAGGTAGAAAAATTGCACCAATTACAAAAAAATGTAAATGACTCTCTTACTAAGTTACATCTAACTATTGCTAATAATAAAGATGCTTCTTTAGAACATAAAGAATCTGTTGAAAGCTTAACATCGCAGTTACAAATAACTAGAGATTCTCTTTCAACTTCATTAACTACTACAAAGAATATTGAAGTTTTAGGAATATCTTCAGAGAAATCAACTTTCTTGACGATTATATGGGCTATTATAGGTATACTAATTATTGTTTTAGGAATAATATACTATCGCTTTAAAAGAAGCTTTTCTGAAATCAGAGAAGTAAACAGAAAATTATCTGAGACAGAAGAAGAACTTGAAGAATTAAGAAAATCTTCTCTTGAACGCGAACAAAGAATACGCCGTCAACTTCAAGATGAAATCAACAAGAACAAACCAGTTGAGAAAAAAGAATAAATATAAAAGGGAATCTACCGTGTAGATTCCCTTTTATATTTAAATGGGAGTGTAACACAAACTGTGTCAGTCTCCATTTCCTAGCTTTTGGGCTTAAG
>NZ_DAMANB010000005.1:139313-228042 GCF_032073645.1 Myroides sp. | reverse complement strand
ATTGTTATAGGACTAAAGAAATTTCAGAAAACTAAAAAGTCAAGATGACTTCAATAAAAAATTCAAAATTATTGTCTTATTTTTTATCAACTACCGGGTGTTCTTACTTTTTAAGAAAACAATTATTTTTTATAAGGAATCTAAAAATACCTTCACTCCTAGCCCTATGCTTAAACTGTTTGAATGAACTTCATTTAATTGGGCGGTATGAGTTGTTCCATTTGCCTTAAATAACTTATCGGTTCCCTTATTTATTTTTGTATGGGTATAGTGAACAGAGAAAAAAGGTTGTATGCGCTGTGTGAGCTGATAGCCGATATGTAATCCTGTCCTCCACCCCACTCCCTTAGATTTGTGCTTAAAACTGGTGGGCTGTCTAAGTTCTTCTCGGAGGTTCCAAGTTGCCTTAGCAGTGTAAGAGGGTAGATATATAGCGCTAATATCAAAATCTACATTCCAATTCTGATGAATAAAATTCGTTTCTAATCCCATGATGACTCCATGAGATTGAGGTTTATAGGTGCTATTTAATTTTTTGCCTTCTATAAGAGGGACATCTCCATCTAACATATAAAGAGTCTGATAGGCACCATAATACCCAATATGGGTATTAAAATAAAAGTGATGATTAGACCATAGCAAATAGGATAATTCAATACGTGTGTAAAAAGAATGACCTTTATCTGCTTGTAAATCAAGTTCAGAGGTTTTTAGGAATCTATTGTCTCCTGCATAATCTGTATCTTTCACAGTTCCTCTTGTTATCTCCTTGTAATTTAGGTCTGTTTTTAAGCGAAATTTCGATGAAAGAGAGATAACAGATTCAACACCTACAGAAGGTCCGCGAAGATCGCGCCAATCTAATTCTGATAATACATTAGGGTATTGTCCTTGTTCATTGCCTGCTATATTCCAATTCAAGTTTTCTTCACTCCAATTTACATAAGGTGAGATAGAAGAGGGTTGTCTTTTGGCTTGAGCTTGTATTAAAAAAGGAAGAATACAAAAAAGTAATAGAAAGTAACTTTTATTCATTGTCATAAATAGATAAAGTCTACCTCACACTAGGGTAAGGTAGACTATTATTAAAACTAACCTAATGTATATACTTTAGTTTCTTGGATAAACTGTTGCAATAAACTGTTTATCTGTTGCTGATAAAACAGAGTTATTTCCTACACTAAATCCATTTGTAGTAAGAGCACTGCTTATGCTGTAATGCATAATCGACTGCGTGTCATAAGCACTATACTGAGTTTGCGTAGTTGAATAGGTTGCAAAAAGATTGTTATCCACATCATTTTTACTCCAATAGTTCGGATAACCAGCGTAATAAGCGTACACTTTATTTTTATCCCATGGAATATTCGTTAAAGGATGTTGATGCTCGTGTATCATTCCTAGCGCATGACCGAACTCATGGATAACTGTTCTACTGAACTCTGCATCGCTAGTCGAATTATCAAACCAACCAAAGTTCATTGTTTCTTCATTAGATGGAATACTAAGGGCTTGTGTTCCTAAATAAGAATACGATCCTGCTCCTTGGGTAAAAGTAACTCGAATCTGAGGAGTTCCAGTTTCCACAAAATTAAAAGTGATATTGGCATAATTAGACCACTCCTGCGCGTATTGCTTAACCTTACTGCGAACATAAGGAGTACCTCCATATAGTCCTACAGTAATAACACTTCCATTAGGCCACTTTGTACTTCTAACAACAGCTCCTCTTGGATCTGTTCCTTTAGGATAAACATCTTTACAGACTTTCGCTCCTTCAAATCCTGAAACAATATCCGCTTTAGGTACTGCTCTTAATTCTTTTAATCCACTAGTACTATCATTTACTGCTGTATCATTGTCATTAGTATTACATGATACCAGTGCTACTGAGATGAATGACCCTAATAGGATCTTGTGGTGTAATTTCATATTATCAATATTGTTTTGGTTTATAATAACATAAATTTAACAACATCAAATCAATATAAAAAACTGACAACAAGACAATTAACTAAAACGGAAGTCAACCTACAGCAAGTGTTAAAAAAACAAGCATTTCCACCCCTTTAAAGTCTAAATATTAGTTATAAATAAAAATATACCAATAAAATCACTTTTTATCCTTAAATTCAAGTAATATATTATAAATCAATATATTTAAAATACTATAGCAATTGGTTGTGTTTTATTATTTGAATTAATTCCTGATAATCCGTTACATTAAACTCATGTAGCATTTTACTTATTCGCTTTTGTATAGCACTTGTACTTAAAAATACAAAGCTCTCTAACTGCGTAATTTTATATCCATGAGATAAATACATTAAAATCTCTCTGTTCTTAGGGTCTAGAAGTGTATTTTTAGCGATTACCTTTTTGATAGACTCCTTGGCAATAGGGCTGTAAAAAAGTTCCGGTCCTTTATCATTAAGAATCAAATCCTGTAAAGTCTTGGCTGAAAAATCAGATTTTACAATCAAGGCATCTATTGTTTTATTTCGGTAAATGCTATAAAGAATAAGTGCTTCCTCATGGGCTGTAATTAGAATAATATTACACTTAGGAAAGCGCTCTTTAATCAAGGTTGTACAGTCTAAACCTGAGGATATATTTTGCTCCTTATATATAGGCATATCATAATCTATAATAGCTACATCAAGCTGTTCTAAGCCAAGAATCTGTTTATAGAGTTCCTCACAGTTTTGGGCTTTTATATACGTATTAGATTCATTATTTAAAATAGAAATATACCCCTCTAAAGTCATAAAATGATCGTCGGCTAGTAATATGGTCATATAGGCGTTTTATAAAAATTACAAAGCAATTTAGGAATAAAAAAGAACTACACAATCTTAAATTTATAAAAATTACAACAAAATAAAACTATACTTCCTTTTCACTATAGGGAATTTCTAAACTAATCGTTGTCATCTGATTAAGGGTAGAGATAGTCATTTTTCCTTGTAGAGATTGTAGTCGATGCCTTATATTTTTAAAACCCAATCCTTTATTTATTTTCTTGGTATCAATACCAATACCATTATCATGAATTTTAACTACAATATGCTGTTCACTTAAAAGAATAATAACTAAACACTTACTCGCATGAGCATGTTTATTTACATTTTGAAGCAATACTTGTACAATAAGGTATAACTGTGCTTTTTGATACCAGGTGTAAAAATCCCAATTAATAAGTCTATCAATAGAACACTCAAAAACAGTTTGAAATGGATTTTTCTGACTTAATATTAAATTCTCAAGTACTAAGCTAAAGTCTTGCTCTTGATTAAACAAGGTCTTATGCATATTGTGAGATAAGGCTCTGGTCTGCGCTTCGATTTGTGTTAATTGATCGATTAACTTTTCTTTCTCTTTAGTTTGATCAGTTGACAATTGTCCGAGATTGATACGCACCGTAAACACTCTATTAATAATAGAGTCATGTAGGTCTTTGGCTATTTGTTTTCTTTGTTTATTTTTTGCCTTATAGGTTATGCTTTGTTGTTGTAAAAGCAAAGCTTGAATCTGGTGTATAGCCTGTTGATCTTTTTGCTGATATAAGAGTTTTTTGTTTTTCATTTGCAAACTAAGCACAATAAAAAACACAATAGACAGTAAGACGACAAGCAAAATGACTCCTCCTAAATATGTATTTCTTTGCTTTAAAAGATCATTTCTCTTTTCTATTTCTCCTGTTTCATATTCAATACGGGCAAATTTATTTCTAGTCTGACGCTCTAGAGTTCTTATGCTATCTTGGGTTCTGAGATAAATAGTGGTATAAAACTCTTTGTCATTTACATCGTATTCGGATAAAAACTTTAGACTTTCGATTAACTCATAAAGATTCCTATCCTCTGCCGCCATAGCATAAGCGTCTTTCATGAGAATTAAAGCCGCTATGGTATCTTTTTTTAGAAGACTTAGCTCTGCTATTCTTATTTTACTAGCGACAATGCCTTGTTTATGATTAATCTGGGTACGAATCTCCAAAGCAGATTCTAGTGTAGATTGGATCACCTTAGTATCCTCACAAAGGAGCATCTGATTATATCCATAGTTATTTAAAACCATCGCTTTTAATCGTGGAAAACTATCAACATACTGGTTTCTAAGCGCAATCTGAAAGTAATTTTTGGCTTCTTGTAAATTACCTACTTCTTGATAATAGCCTCCTAGATTATTATAATACGATAGCCAGGAGCGTTGTAAATTATATCTATCATATCCTTCTTCTTCTAACCTATTTAGCAATTCTGGTATTTTTACATAATACTCTAGAGCTACTCTGTACTCTTTCAGTTCTTTTAGTACCGAAGCCATTTGGAAGTTGGCTTCATAGATAAGTCTTGTGTTTTTTTGTTTGGATAACACTTGTAGAACTTGGGCTATCGTGGTCTCGCTCTCTGTATAAATCCCTGTATCGTGTAAAACACCTGCTTTATAAGAAAGCATTTTAGCCCAGTTGATACTATCTTGTTGTAAAGCATAAAGTTTCTCCGCTTTGAGATAATAAAAGTAAGCGCTATCTAAAATTTGTTTCCTATCGTAATAATCTCCTAAATACCAATAGGTCTTGGCTATATGTGCTGTATCTCCTTGTTGTTTTGAGTAAGTATACAGTTTTTCTAGATTTTTCTTAACCTTTCTATCCCGCTTTATCCATTCGTAACGGTTAGCTAATCTTAAGAGTGCTTCTCTAGTCAAAGAGTCATTAGGTCTTTTTATGATCAAAGTAGCAATACTGTCTAGATAAACTTCTTTATCAATAGCCTCAGCATAACCTTCAAAATAGTTTGTCTCTTTCGTTTTTTTCTCTACTACCCCATTACAAGATAGACAACAAAATAAAAACAATAATAAACTAAAACGCATAACGATTCTTTTATAACCAAAATAATAAAGCGATCCAAGATGAATCGCTTTACTATACTGCAAAATCTATAACCTTAAAAAAGGTAAACACTTATTACTTTCCTTTTCCTTTTCCGTTTCCTTCTCTCTTTGTTTTATCCTTATCTAAATCAAAATCCCCACGATCATTCATCTCTTCAGTAGAGAAGCTTTTCGTTTCAACTTCCGTTTCATCTTTTATTGTAAGTACTCCTTGCGCCTTTGCTTGTTTCTCTCTTTGCTTTACTTCTATATCTTGTTGTAAATTATCATCGTTAGAGCAAGATACCACCATGGTTGAAAGAGTTACTAACCCCATCATAAAATAGATTTTTTTCATACTGTATAGATTTAATAACTAACTATAATAACTACTCCATAGTTAGTTATGGTTATTAATAAACAATAATTTAAGATGTAAAAACATATTCACTCTAAGTAGAATTTAATTTCTGCTGTAAAACGCTTTTATATTATTCTATTTCTATAATACGTTCTTCGATAGTCTATCGTCACTTTTATCAAAGAAGGACTGCTTTACTTATAATAATTACAACAAAGAGTTTTCTAAATCACTTAGTATAAGTTTTATATCATAAAATAGATACATCTAAATTTCATTTATAAACTTAAAGCAATAATTACACTTACTGTTGTAGTTTAAACTCATAAAATGTTAAATTTTTATCTCATTGATGTGGTAGACGCAATGTATTGTGTAGCCATATGTGATTGTCCTTCTGTTGTATAAATGCATTATGTATTGCACAGAATGAAACCTAAAATCCTTGATATACTTACCAAAGTCAAGAACAATAGAATAAAAAAACGACAATACAGCCTAACCATATTGTCGTTGTATTTTATATCAAGAGCCTATTAAAAAAGAACTATTTCTTAATTAAAAAGCCTTTGGGATCGGTATTCCAGTAACTACGTTGACTTCTTTTCTACATTTGATGGCTACGCCTTTATACATTAAGGTAAACTCGGCGTATGGTTTATAGACTTTGTTTAACTTAATAGTATAAATCTGTTGTAGTGTATAGGTTTTAGAATCTCTAAAGATCACTCGATTATATCCGTCATAGAGAATAAAGTCTTGTATAGAAATACCATCTCTCCTAGAACTAAACAGCTGATACTGTAATTCGCCTGTATGGGTTCCGTCATTTTTAATCTCGTCAAAGATTTGTGAGCTGACCAAAACATCATTTATAAAACTGATCACTTCTACTCTCATTATGATCGATACATGAGGATTTTGTTTACTTCGAAGGGTTACATTTGTCACGCCTAGTTGACCAAAGAATGTTTTGATATATCCGTTAATATCAATTTTGATAATTGGATTATCCATAGTCACTTCGAAGTCCTCAAAAGTTTCACCTAAAGGCAGTAGAACTAGATAAAATTGTTCTTCTTGTTCTTCGACAATTTTTATATTGGTGCCATAAGGTGTTTTAATTTCAAGAATCCCTTTAGAGACCACTCTTACCTCTATTGATTTCCTTTTGCCATTAGGCAATATAACGGTTAGTGTACTACTATCCAATCTATCAGAGTAGAGTGTTTCGTTATCAAATAAACTAATGCCTCCTGGTGAAATCTCCCATTTGACTCCAGCAGTACTGGCTCCCTTTGGTAGGGTACGATAAGGGATCTTATTTTGTTGCATCCCCGTAATTTCAATAATATCTTCATCAAAAATAATGTCTTGGAGTTCATTGTTTTCAACGATAACTGTAATAATAGCTTTAGACTTTCCAAACTCTACAGTGATTTTAACTTTACCTTGTTGATAAGTAGTAATCTGTCCTTTATTTATAGTTAAAATATTAGAGTTTTCTACAGTCCATTTTAGTTGATCTAACTCAATATTTTTAATTTCTAATAGATCGTTTAGATTGAAAGTCTTATTTGTAACTAAAGATAATTCTTTTTGTTTAAATTGTAAAATCTGTTCTTGTACACTAATTTTCATACTCGTCTGAACATTAGTATTCTTTACTTTGGCTGTAATTTGGATTTCTCCTTCTGAAAGCGCTTTACCTATGCTTCCATTTAAACGAACAACACTTGGGTTTTCACTGAGCCAGACAACTTGTTCTTTAGTTGCATTCTCAATCTTGAGTTCATTCATCAAGTCAAAACTATCGTTTATCAATACTTGTTTTTCTTTATTGATAAAAGTGATAGTCACTTTTTTTTCTCTAATGCCTTCATCTTCTGAAGAGCACCCTAATACTACTAATGAGAAAAGAGTTAGTAGTACAAATTTTGCTTTCATAATGTTTTTTATTAAAGAAGATTTTCCTTTATCCTCTATTAAATTTACGATTTATACAGCTTTATTTTCTTTAAAAACCAATAATAACTATACCTTAAAATACTAAAAATCAATATTTAACACCTTTAAAAATACCCAGCTTTTTAGAGGCAAAAAAACATTAAATACAATTTACATGTTAATTTTTGCAAAATTAACATATACTCCATACATAAAACAATAATATATGTTTTTTAAACTCTATTTTTTTATCATTACACCTTGCTTTAGCCTATATACGTAATTTATTTTATGCTCTTTTAAGAGGTTAACCCTAGATTTCACATGAGGTAAATCTAATATACAAGGTCAAGTTCACACCTCTTTCTGTAACTCTACAAGTATACCCTAATCTAAATTAAAGCCTAGAATATTTTATTGATTTTCGTTTATATGTCTATCGTGTAATCTTGATTTAAAAAATCATTAACTTTATCCCTTTATTATTTTAAGATGAAAGGAATTATTCTCGCTGGGGGATCTGGAACTCGATTACACCCACTAACATTAGCTGTAAGTAAACAACTCATGCCTGTCTATGACAAGCCAATGATTTACTACCCTTTATCCACGTTAATGCTAGCGGGAATCAATGAAATTCTGATTATTTCTACCCCTACTGACCTTCCTAACTTTAAAAAGCTATTAGGAGATGGAAGTCAAATAGGCTGTTCTTTTACCTATGCTATACAAGAGGAACCTAATGGATTAGCACAGGCTTTTATAATCGGAGAGAAATTTATCGGTAAAGATCCTGTAGCGCTTATCTTAGGAGATAATATCTTCTATGGTAGTGGCATGTCCAAACTATTACAAGCTTGTGTAAAAAGTGCAGAACCAACGATATTCGCTTATTCTGTCACAGACCCTCAACGCTATGGTGTAGTAGAATTCGATCAAGATAAAAATGTACTATCCATAGAGGAGAAACCACTAGAGCCTAAATCTAATTTTGTGGTTCCTGGTTTGTACTTTTATGACAATGATGTGGTGAATATCGCCAAGACTATTCAGCCTTCTAAAAGAGGAGAATACGAGATAACAGACATCAATAAAGAATATTTGAGACAAGGTAAGCTGAAAGTAGGCATATTAGACAGAGGAACGGCTTGGTTAGACACAGGTACGTTTGCTTCTCTGATGAAAGCTGGTCAATTCGTTCAAGTCATCGAAGAGCGCCAAGGGCTAAAAATAGGAGCCATTGAAGAAGTTGCTTATCGAATGGGATATATCACAAAAGAACAACTACATCATATCGCTCAACCCCTATGTAAAAGTGGGTATGGAGAATATCTAATGGCAATAGAGTAATAATGTATTAAACCCAAAATCTGCGTTAGCCACATACTACAAAGTAATTCTACTTCATATCTCTTTCATTAGTTCTGTAACCATACTAAAGTATGCTTGTATCGCTAATTCAGACCTATTTTGTATAATTACTTTTCGCTTATATGTCTATCGCTTGTTTTGGGTTGAAAAGGCCTTGTACCATCTCAGAGTACAAGGCCTTTTCTATTTACTTTATATACTGTTTTTGATAATATTCTTGGTAAGCTCCACTTGTTACATTCATTAACCAGTCTTGATTATTCATATACCAGTCAATGGTCTTCGCTAATCCTTCTTCAAAAGTCACTGATGGGCTCCACCCTAACTCTCTATTAATCTTAGTTGCATCTATAGCATATCTTAAATCATGTCCTGGTCTATCTTTTACAAAAGTGATTAACTGTTCACTCTCTGCTACTTGGCGCCCCAAGACTGTATCCATCTGTTGACACAATTCTTTGACTAAATCAATATTTTGCCATTCATTAAAACCTCCGATATTATAAGTCTCTGCATTACCTCCTTTGTGAAATACATCATCAATCGCTCTGGCGTGATCTAAGACATAGAGCCAATCACGAGTATACTTCCCATTTCCATAAATAGGCAAGGGTTTCTTATGGATGATATTGTAAATACACAATGGAATTAACTTCTCTGGGAAGTGATTTGGCCCATAATTATTAGAACAATTGCTCACTACATAAGGCATTCCATAAGTCTCACCATAAGCTCTTACAAAGTGATCTGAGCTAGCTTTAGAGGCAGAATAAGGGGAATTAGGATCATAAGCGGTCGTTTCGGTAAACAAACCTACCTCTCCTAATGTTCCATATACTTCATCTGTGCTGACATGGTAAAAACGCTTTCCTTCCCAGTTGTCTTGCCATAAGGCTTTAAATGCTTGTAGTAAATTCACTGTTCCTATTACATTTGTTTTCACAAAAGCCAACGGATTAGTAATGGAACGATCTACATGCGACTCTGCAGCTAAGTGAATCACAGCATCAAACTGCTCTTTCTTAAATAGTTCCTGAATAAATTGCTCATCTGTGATATCTCCCTTAATAAAGGTGTAATTAGGGGCAGACTGTATATCTATTAGATTCTCTAGGTTTCCTGCATAAGTCAGAGCATCTAAGTTATAGATGTGGTATGCAGGGTACTTATTTACAAAATGTCTAATGACGTGTGAACCTATAAAGCCTGCACCGCCAGTAACAACAATCTTCTTCATTCTACTTACTTTTATTATTTCTTTATTCCACAAAAATCTAAAACTACTTTTCCACTTGGAATTTCTACTGTTTTAAATTCATTATGTGCTACTAAGAATACAATAATATCTGCTTTTTCTATAGCTTCTTTGTAGTTCGTTAACTTGAACACTTTGTGGTCATGTACATTTGGTTCTACAATATACATATCAGCATCTCCTGAATCTTGCAAAATACGTTCCGTAATATAGATAGCTGGCGATTCACGCAAGTCATCTATATTCGGCTTGAAAGCCAATCCCATTACTGCAATAGCAGGTTGACGTCCCTGTTTTAATTCAAACTCTAAACGAGCTGATTTTACTTTTTCTGCACACCAAAATGACTTATAATTATTCACTTCTCTAGCATGAGCAATAATTCTAGATTCCATAGGGAATTCTGATACAATAAAGTAAGGATCCACTGCAATACAATGCCCTCCTACTCCACATCCTGGTTGCAAGATATTTACGCGTGGGTGTTTATTTGCTAATTCGATTAATTCCCAAACATTAATCCCTGCTTTATCACAAATAAGTGATAACTCATTAGCAAATGCAATTTGCACATCTCTAGAAGAGTTCTCTGTCAGTTTACACATCTCTGCTGTACGCGCATTTGTTTTGTGTAAAGTTCCCTTTACAAATTGGCTATAGAATGCTACTGCTTTTTCTGTAGAGGCTTCATTTACCCCTCCAATAACACGATCATTGTGAACTAATTCATACATCACATTTCCTGGTAATACGCGCTCTGGACAATAAGCTAAATAAATCTTACCTTCAAGCTCTGGGCGTTCTGTAAAGATGTATTCCATCATCTTCTCTGTTGTTCCTACTGGAGAGGTAGATTCAATGATATATAAATCACCTTCTTTCAATAATGGAAGTATAGCCGTAGTTGCTGCCTTTACATACGAAATATCTGGTTCATGATTTCCTTTAAATGGAGTCGGTACAACTACTAAATATGTATTAGCTACAATAGGAGTAGTTGCTGCTTTTAAATATCCAGCTTGTACAGCTTCGGCTACTGCCTTGTCTAAATCTGGTTCTACAATATGAATTTTACCTGCATTAATCGTATCTACCACATGCTGAGAAATATCCACTCCATGTACACTTATTTTATTTTGTGCAATTAATGCTGATGTTGGTAATCCTATATATCCTAATCCTATTGTTACTACTTGTGTATTCATTTATATATCTTTTTATTAGACGTAGATATTACGTCTCTACTGTATTCCTTTTATTAGACGTAAGGTATTACGTCTCTACTGTAATTTACTGATAAATTCCACTATACGTGCACATGCTTTTCCATCTCCATAAGGATTGTGTAAAGCTGACATCTTCTCATAGCGAATTATATCTGTCAATAAGCTATTTGCCTCATTTACAATTTTATCTTTATCTGTACCTACTAAGATCACTGTTCCTGCAGCTACAGCCTCAGGGCGCTCTGTCGTATCTCGCATCACTAAGACAGGTTTTCCTAAGCTTGGTGCTTCTTCTTGTACTCCTCCACTATCTGTTACAATCATATAACTCTTATTCATCAACCACACAAAAGATGGATAAGCCAATGGGTCAATTAATTTGATATTATTAATTCCTGATAAAATTTCGTAAACAGGACCTTTTACATTTGGATTTAAGTGTACAGGATAAATAATCTGTACATCAGAATGTGTTAAAGCAATTTCTTTTAGTGCTTCACAAATACGAATAAACCCATCTCCGTGGTTCTCACGTCTATGACCTGTTACTAGAATAAGCTTTTTAGCAGGATCGACAATTTGCTTTAATTGTGTGATTTCTTCATTTTGCAAGTCTTCTACACGCTCTACACTTTCTAACAAAGCATCAATAACTGTATTTCCTGTAATAAGGATATCTTTAGTAGCAATATTCTCTCTTAATAAGTTTTCTTGAGAAGCTGCGGTTGGTGCGAAGTGATAATCTGTCACACGACCAGTGATCTGTCGATTTATTTCCTCAGGAAAAGGTGCTCGTTTATTATGTGTTCTAAGGCCTGCTTCTACGTGACACACCTTGGCTCCACTGTAAAAAGCTGCAATACTTGCTGACATCGTTGTAGTAGTATCTCCATGTACATATACATAATCAGGCTTGAACTCCTCTAAAACAGGCTTTAATCCTGTGATAATATCCCCTGTTAAAGAATACAAATTTTGATTGGGTTTCATCAAATTCAAATCATACTCTGGTATAATATCAAAAAATTCTAAAACCTGGTCAAGCATCTCTCTGTGTTGCGCGGTTACACATACACGTGTATCAAATTGATCATTGTGCTTCTTAAACTCTTTTATTAAAGGAGCCATTTTGATAGCTTCTGGTCTTGTACCAAATACAATCAAATTCTTTTTCATAGTTAAATAATGTGTGTTAATGTCTGTTTTTATTTTTTAAAAAAACAGTTAATATCATCAATTTAATAGTCTCTTCTTATATTACATTTGTAATAAAATTCATCTAAATATAAGAGATACTCTAAAGAATATAAATCCTAATATTTTATATCCTTGCATTTTTATTGCTTAATTTACGTGTTAAAGTTTATTTTCCTCTACCTATTGTATAAACTTCAAATCCTATATCTTCTAACGCTTGACGATCTAATATATTACGACCATCGAATATAAAGGCTGGCTTCTGCATCTTATCGTAGATACGTTGCCAATCATACGTCTTAAACTCATCCCACTCTGTCAATACTGCAATACCATGTGCTCCTTCTAGAGCAGTATAAGGATCTTGGTGCACTGTCAAATGTTTTTTATTCAACTCCGCCTCACGAGTCGCTAAGTAATCTAAATCAGACAACATCTGTTGTTCCATTACTTTAGGATCATATACGTGGATCTGTGCTTCTTCCTCAATTAACTCATTGGCTACATAGATAGCCGCTGATTCTCTTGTATCATTGGTATCTTTCTTAAATGCCCATCCTAAGAAAGCTATTTTTTTATCGTTAACTGTATTGAATAAAGTCGTTACAATATTTTCTGCAAAACGACGTTTCTGATGATCATTCATAATGATTACTTGCTCCCAATAGTCTGCTACTGCATCTAGTCCATAAGACTTAGCGATATACACTAAGTTCAAGATATCTTTTTGGAAACACGACCCTCCAAATCCTACAGATGCTTTTAAGAACTTGTTCCCAATACGGCTATCTGTACCAATAGCTCTAGATACTTCAGCTACATCTGCCCCTGATACTTCACATAGTTCTGAAATCGCATTGATAGAAGATACACGTTGTGCTAAGAAGGCATTGGCTGTCAGTTTAGAAAGTTCTGACGACCATACATTGGTACGCAAAATACGCTCCTCAGGCACCCATGCTTCATAAATAGATGCTAACGCTTCAATAGCTTCTCTTCCTCTCGGAGTTTCTGCTCCTCCAATCAATACACGATCAGGATTCATCAAGTCTTGAATAGCTGTACCTTCTGCTAAAAACTCAGGATTAGAGAGTATTTCAAACTCTACTGCATTGCCTGTTTGATCAAGAATTCGTTTAATTGCTTGTGCAGTTCGCACAGGAAGTGTAGATTTCTCTACTACGATTTTATCTGTCTTGGCAACTCGTGCAATCTGACGAGCACATAGCTCAATATATTTTAAATCTGCAGCCATTCCCTTTCCTTTTCCATACGTCTTGGTTGGCGTATTTACTGAAATAAAGATCATATCTGCTTCATCAATAGCTTTATCTACATTGGTATCAAAAAATAAATTGCGCCCTCTTGCCTCACCAACCACCACATCTAAACCTGGCTCATAAATAGGTAATTTACTCAAATCCTTATCATTCCACGCTTTGATACGCGCTTCATTTAAGTCTACTACTGTTATTTGAATATGTGGGTTTTTCTGTGCAATAACTGCCATAGTAGGCCCACCTACATAACCTGCTCCTATGCAACATATTTTTTGTATATTCTTCATATAATCTCCAAAAGTATAATTCTTATCTAGAGTCTATTAACTCTTATAGTCTTAACCCCTCTTATCAGGGGCTATAAACAATAGGTGTAAAGTTAATTATTTACCTACTATAAGCAATAGGTGTTTTTATTTATAAATTCTATGTGTGACATGTATTTAATGCAAGGTGTTGCCTCTACTGTTAAACGGATATACGTTGTCAGGCGTATGAAAACCGCACGGATTACAACCTTAAATCCGCACGAACAGGAACCATTCTTAATTTTTAATTCCCCGAAGGAAGGAAGTCGTTTTCTTCTTCTAATATCACTTTATAGATTAAATAGGCTTCTTGGTATTGATTTCTACGGGTTAGGAATTTAGCTTCTTCTAATAGTTTTTCTCTTTCTGCATGTACTCTTGAGCGATAAGACGTTGCTTTTTGACCAATAGTTTTATCCTGTACATAAAAACCCGCTACATTCACTGTCAATTCCTCTCTCACATAGATATATTCAAATTCGTTTAGATACGTTGTCGCTAAAGAATACTTTTTTTCTTCAAGGTAACCATTGACCTTGTCTAATAAAACATAGGGATATGATGCGTGATAAGCTGTTGCTAAATCATATGGTCTATAGACATTGTTATATTTTTCTGTTCTAAAGATAAGGTGATTGGGAAATAGGTCTTCTCTTTGGGTATATACTTTGGTCAAATAGTTCGCGAACTTTTTGGCTAATTCTTTTGGTAAATCTGACAACCTTTTTTGTAATCTACCCTTGCTATAAGGGAGTGAACAAGTTCCTAATATATCCGATTGGCAGAAGTAATCGAAGTGATACATATAGCGTTTTCCGTTATAAATAACGATATAAGTAAGGGGCATTTGACTACCAAAATAGGGTCTACAGTAAAAAACTGGAATAAAAACCGCCTGAATATCTTCGTGTTCTTCAAACCAAATTCCCTCGTCATAAAACATCAACATTTGGTTATCTGGAAGGCGTTCTCCATAGTTTATACTTACTTTATTCTCTTCGTTAATCAACTCTATAGAGATAATGGATTCGTATCCACCCTTAGCAAAGATTCCCTTGCTATCATAGTTATTACAGGTCGCTCCTACTTTTATATATAGGCTATTCTCACCATTAAGGTCACGCCAAAGCTTCACTACACTCACTTGATCTTCATCTACTTGCTGCCCCCATACTAGAGAGCTCATCAATACACAACAACAAATAAACCATCGTCTTACTAAGTCGTCATGCTGCTGTACTATTGTTAACCAAGATTTTGTTTTCATTCAAGTGATTTCTACTGATTCTTTATGTTCTTCCAAATTTACTATTCTTCCTCAATATTGCTAACGCCTTTTTGCTAAAAAGCGTATTTTCTTTCTTAAACAAACATCTTATTTGAATTGTTATCTCTCTAATTCAAAATAAATACTTCATTATTCGATTATTAATTATACCTTTGTGCCTGTATTATTAGTTAATAGATTTCTGCCTTAGTTATTCTAAAATTAAATAGTTTTAAAAAACCTCGTTTAATTTTACTTCCTTGGTCTTTACTTTATTTAACTCTTGATTCTTTTACAATTTCAATAGAAAGTAAAAGATGTTTCCCTGCTTATGCTCTTAGAGCTTTATTGCAAAAACAAAAGACCACTTACCTACGAAATATGAGTTTCTGATGCATAATAGAAAAACAAGTTCACTAGGATAAATAATACCAAAAGACTTTAAGACCTAATAGTTTTAAAGCATATAAAGATAAAAGAATAAGTACAGGCAATAATAAATGAACTTTAAAGATTTAGCATTAACACAAGAGATACAAACAGCATTAACTAAAATAGGTTATTCTACAGCTACTGAAATACAACAAAAAGCAATCCCTCCTATTCTGGAAGGAAAAGATGTAATCGGTACTGCTCAAACAGGTACAGGTAAAACTGCTGCTTTTGCTATTCCTATTTTACAAAAACTGCACTCTACTCCTAAATCGACAAAAGGTATAAGAGCCTTAATTTTAGTTCCTACAAGAGAATTAGCAATACAGGTAAAAGATAGTTTTTTAGACTATAGTACTGAGCTTCCTCTGAAAACAGTAACTTTATTCGGTGGTGTACCTCTTCCACCTCAAGTAAGAGCGTTAAAACAACATCCCGAAATTATCGTGGCTACTCCTGGTCGACTATTGGATCTAATCAATCAAAAAATAGTAAAGCTTTCTAATCTAGAGATATTAGTACTAGATGAGGCTGATCAGATGTTAGATATGGGATTCATACACGATCTTAAAAAAATTCTTAAATTTGTTCCTACTAAAAGACAATCTCTGTTCTTCTCAGCTACAATGCCTAAAGAAATAGAGCAATTCGCTAGAACAATCGTCTACAAACCTGTAAAAATAGAAGTAGCTGCTGAAGTAATCACAGCGACAACTATCGAACAGCAAGTATACTATACAGAGAAGAAAGATAAGAAAACGTTATTACACACTATCTTAAAGGAGAATACGGAGTCTACATTAGTATTTACAAGAACGAAATACGAGGCTAATAACCTAGTTAAATACCTTCAAAAGGTCAATATGGTGGCGATGGCTATCCATGGAAATAAATCTCAAAGTGCTCGTGTTAAAGCATTAGATGATTTTAAAAATAAGAAAATCAATATCCTTATCGCAACAGATATTGCTGCAAGAGGAATAGATATAAGCAAACTTCCCTTTGTGATCAACTATGATATACCAGACAAACCAGAGACTTACGTTCATCGTATCGGTCGTACTGGACGAGCTGGAGTACAAGGGGTTGCCATGTGTTTTTGCACACCTGAACAACGAAAAGAGCTGAAGGATATTCAGCGATTTACAGGTATCAAAATGCAGGTAAAACAAGAAATTTAATATTAACTTAAAAACGCAATAAATATGGCTGATTCTTTTTCGAAAAAAGAGAAAAATAAAAAGAAAGCACAGAAAAGACAAGAGAAAGCATTAAAGAGAGAGGATCGTAAAGTAAACAACAACAAGGGTAAAGATCTTGAAGATATGTTGGTTTATGTAGACTACAATGGTAATCTAACAGACGTTCCGCCAGAAGAGCAAGACATCGAAGCAGCTAAAAGGGAACTTGAAGAGCGCTTAGCGGCAGCTTCTGCTCCAGATACTGAATGCACTGGAGTAGTGACTTATTTTAGCAGTAAAGGTTTCGGGTTTATAACTGAAGATGATTCAAAAGAAAACATCTTTGTACACAGTAGTCAGTCTAATCAGCCATTACAGCAAGGTGATAAAGTTACCTTCAAAAAAGAAAGAACTCCAAGAGGCCTAAGTGCCGTTGAAGTAAATAAAATTTAAATACTTAATATTATGCAAGAAGGAACAGTAAAATTCTTCAACGAAACTAAAGGTTTCGGTTTCATTACTCCAAATGATGGAGGACAAGACATTTTCGTACACACAACTGGTTTAAACGAGAGAGTTCGTGAAAACGATGCAGTAGTTTATGAAGTTGAAAAAGGTAAAAAAGGATTAAACGCTGTTAACGTAAGAAGAGCTTAATTCTTTTTTAATAGGTACGAATATTTTAATGTTCCTACTTATTAGATAAACTAAAAAAAGGCTAAACAAAATATTTTGTTTAGCCTTTTTTATTTATCGCACGGATTGCAAATCCGCGCAAACTGGTATAGGTTGTTGGACATATACGATACACTTCTACATACTCTGGACGGATTGCAAATCCGCGCGAACTGGCATATATGCCGTATGTATGAAACTTAGTTCTCTATTCTTATTTCTCAACCTATAGATAAACACTCCTACAGATAATCCTAAGATAATAATAAGACTCGTCACTACGACCATCAATATCACATTTCGAAGCTCATCGTTCTCGGTAGCTACTCTCTCTGTTTCATAAGCAATACGAGCAAAGCGATTACGCGTAGCATAATCTAGTTCTGCAAGATCATTACTCAAGGTTATAATTTCTTTTACTCTACTATTATTATCATAATGCTGATGGGAAACTAAAAACTCTAAGGCATTCTTCTGATCTACCTTTATATTCCGGTCAACTGCTAGTTGATATACTTTCTCAGCCCAGTTAAATGCTTGAATACTATCTTTATCTTGAAGATATAAGCTCGCTATAGTCATAGCCATTTCATTCATCACATAGCTATTCGTTAAGATAGCTGCTTCATCATAAGTATTCTCTAGTTGTTTTATATAATAATCAAACTCTGTTTGACTATAGCTTTTTAAACCATCCATAAACTCCGCTTTTGCGATACCTGAATTCAATACACTCTTTAATAAAGAGGGAATCTCAGGTATAATAAAGCTCAATCCTGTAGAAGCATACTTAGTTACTTCTTTATAATCTTCTAAATAATATGATACTTCTGACAAATTATAGTATAACATACTTTTTGCCATCTTTAATCTATTTAAATCTAGTATTTTATTTTGTTTAGCATCTTTTTGCATTAATGCTAGCGCTTCTAATAAATACTTTTTAGCTCCTTCAAAATCATTCTGATTCAAAAGACAGGTCCCCATTAATTGATTAGCCTCAAAAGGTATAGGGCTAAATGGGTAGTTATTTAATACTTGTAAAACACTTGCAACTTTGCTTTCACTTTCTATATGTAGACCTTTTTCAAAAAGAACACGGGCTTGATAAAATTTAAGCTCCCCCATCTTCATAGAATCTCCTATCTCTCTATAGATATTCTCTGCCTTAATATAGTAATAGAATGTACTGTCTAGGATTCCTAAATTATGATTATAAACTCCTAAATCATTGTATATACTAGCCAATGCATATCATCAGACTTTCTTTCGGCAAACTTTATTGCCCTTTGACTAAGTTTATAAAACGACGAAGAATCACGTGTTCAGCGCAATTGATTGAGAACACTATCAATAAAAACACGATTGTCAGGTGTGTTTTTTAAACTTAAGGCTTTCTTTATACTAGGTTTTAAAGTTTCAGCTAAGCTATCCCTATAATCATCACTATACCACACTGCATATAGCTGATCATAATCAGTTCCATTCAATTTTTTAGACCGACTACAATTCACTAATAACAATGCAAGTACAACAAATAGAAAATTAATTTGGTGAAGTTTTTTCATATCAGTTTGTATCAATACATAACAAATGTAAACAATGATATTTGAATTCTAACAATAGTTCACATTTAGAAACTTAGTTTATCAATAAAAATAATGATAAACACAAGTTGATAGATTAACACGAGATGCACCACACATCATAGTAAGAGTACTTTTAAAAGAAAAACATCCTTTTACAGCAAAAATGAAGTAGGTATAAAAAAATACTCCCTAATCAGAATTGGAAGCCTGACTAGGGAGCGAGTCATCAAATAACAGATTTTGACAACAGTGCAATATTACTACCTTTTGAGTAAATATGCAATATTTTTAATACTATTTTTTACAAAAATTGACACAAAATAACTGATAATTCAATAAAAAACTCATTAACAGATACTTATATTACAATATACATAAACAAAGATGGGATATATACAAAAAAATGCTCCCTAATCAGAATTGGAAGCCTGACTAGAGAGCGAGTCATCAAATAACAGATTTTGACAACAGTGCAATATTACTACTTTTCCAGTAAATACAAGCAATTGAACGCATTTTTTTTCAAAAAAACATCACTTATATAAAACACTTATAACGAATGTTTTAAAAACAAAAAAGAGCTTTAACCCAAAGGCTAAAGCTCTTTTTTATGTGATAGGATTCCCTTTTCACTATTTATTTAGGCTTAAAAACATCAAATACATTCTTATTAGGATGTAAATCCTAACTGTATTAAACTGTCTTGTTGGACTAATTCTCCACTACTCTTATACACACTAATAGTATCTGTAGCCTTGTCTAATACTTCATAAAAATCTAGTTTACCCTCTTTATAAAAATAAAAGTACTTATCTTCTTCTCCGATACAAGTCTTGTCAGTTAAAACACCATCTTGATAAGTCAGCGAACATCTATAGCCTTTCTCAATAAAAAACTCTTCTGTAAGCACTCCTCTGTTGTCGAAGAACTGAGTGCGCTCGTTTAGTACATCTTTTATCTTCTGTATATTTCCATTTCGATAGTATACTTTATGAGCTTGATTAATATTGTCTTCTATACTCTCAACGGATTCATCCTCGTAATAACTATAAAAAATAGTATTATAATCTAATTCTAAATCAAAATGGATAACTTGTTTACTCACTAATTTACCTGACTCAAATCCTTCTACAGTAAAGATTCTATCTTCTAAAGAAAATCTAGAGGTAACTATATCTTCTTCTTTTACAGAACCTTCTACAGCTACTCCTTTTACAAAGGTTAAATCGAAAATACTTCCATTTACCTTACTTCTAAGTTTACATTCTCCATCCAGCAAGCCAAATTCTCCTACGCAGAACTCTCCATGAAAAAAACTATTATCGATAATGTATCCTCCTTTATCTAAAACCACTTGTTCAGTCTGGATTGCCTTTTCATAATAATCACAAAGTTCCTGTTGAGTATAGTTTTTACACTCTTCTGAATGAAGTCTTTGGTAGAGATCATAGTTAATTAAACGTTGAACTATAATTTCTGCCCCACAGTACACTTCATCTATATCGAAGAAGTATGACTGATCTAAAGTTATATATTTTTGTAGATTTTTATTCATATTGATAATAAAACAATAAAATTAACAAATTGTTTTATGTCGTCTTTTTTTGATTTACTTACCTTCTTTTCTATACTCCTTATCAATTCATAGGCAAAAAGACAGAACAAGGACGACTAATATATTAACAAAACTAAAACATTTTATTCAATAAATAATATTTAAACATGATAATTATCAAAAAATATGATTATTTTTTGTCCCTACTCTACTTATTTTAATTCTACTCGAATATTTATTCCTATCTTTTAACAGAGTCTATCCTATTTTTTATAGGCTGTAAGTCCTTTATTTAACTCAGATTCGCGATAGACATATAAACGAAAAGTAATTATACAAAATAGCTCTGAATTAGTGTGTAAAGCGTACTATAGTATGTTTTAACAACTATTGAAAGAGATATGAAGTAGAATTGCTTTGTAGCATTTAGCTAATGCGGAATCTAAGTTTCAGCTAGTTTCACTAGTTCTTTTTACCTCCATTTACTTTCTTATCTAGTCTATTCCACATAGCAAAAAGAAGAACTACTAAAATAGCATAACTCACTAACCAAGAAAGAACAGGAGACTGAAGAAAGAAATAAAACAATACTGCGATTAAAAATACTAAAGGATATAACATCACCAATACACAGAATGTTTTAGAAACAATACTATTCCAATAATACATCCCTTTTAGTTCTTTTGCCCTCGGCGAAGCCAAAGACATCAGAGAAGGAACGAACATCACTAAACTTCCTAAAAACACAAGGCTAACTATAACCCATAATACAATTTCCATACAAATAGTCCTTTTATGACACAAACTTACAAGAACAAGATGGATGATACCAATTCTCTAAGGTAAATTATTTAGTTATTTCTATTACAAGCAGATTCTGTAAAAATCACCTCCTTATTAGCTGATCTAACTTACTCCAGATAATGAATAAAATAACAGAGACTACTACATAGCCAAATAACCAAGGTAGAACCTTTAGATCAAAAAAACGATAACACAATACAGCTATCAAAAATAATAGAGGATAAAAAAGTACGGATATAAAAAAAACTCTAGATACCTTGTCTAACCAATAATATCTTCGTCCTACAACGCTAGACTTAGGAGATGCAATCGACATAATAGAAGGAACAAACATAACGATACTCCCAATAAAAGCCACACTAACTATAATCCATAAAATAATATCCATATTTCTCTTATATCCATCACAAAACTAACATAACTAGATAAAGATACTAACGTTTTAACTTGTCCTTATCATTTCACTAGTGTGTTCAATTATTCTAACAAAGATATACTCTCGTTCTTAAAACCTTTTTAAATACTGCCTTATCCTTGACCTATTGCCAAAATTTTAAATATCTTTACAGAACACAGTTAGTTTAATCGTTAAAAAGAAAGACAAATGAGTCAAAAAGCACAAAATGTGACAGATTATCCAAATAACAATACTATTTTTTCAGTTTGGAAGTTTAAAGAAGAAGCTGAAATTAAACAAGCTTTTGAGGCTTTATGTGGTCTAGTCAATAACTTAAACAATTCATTTAAAGTTAGAGTAAACGCTGGACCTACTAGTTGTATCTTAGGAGTAAGTCATAACGCTTGGTTAAAGCTAGACTTACCTACTCCAATGCCGAAGGAATTAAAAGTTTTTGAAGAAATCAAAGGAGATAAACATACTGCTGTATCTACAGATGCAGACTTACACCTACACTTGAGCGCTATTAATCCTGCTATCTGCTATGATATGGCCATGGCGATATCTAAAGTCCTACTGCCTGTAGCAGACTGTATAGATGAAGTACAAGGGTTTAAATATTGGGATGGTCGTGCAATCATAGGTTTTGTAGATGGTACTGAAAACCCTATCGGAGAAGACAGAGATTACTTCGGAATCGTAGGAAACGAAGATCCTCAATACAAAGGAGGTAGTTACTTATTCGTCCAAAAGTATATTCACTTTATGAAAGATTGGGACAATTTATCTACAGAAGAACAAGAGAAAGTAATCGGTAGATATAAAGCTACAGATATAGAGATGGAAGAAGATAAAAAACCTGCCAACTCACATACTGCCCTTACAGCGATAGAAGATGAAGACGGTAATGAACTAAAAATCATTAGAGCGAATATGCCCTATGCTAATCCTTCTAAAGGACAAGCAGGAACTTATTTTATCTCTTATGCCTCTACCTTCAGCACAACAGAAAAAATGCTTAAAAATATGTTTATTGGAGAACCAGCAGGTAACTACGATAGAATATTAGACTTTAGTAAAGCCATATCAGGAACGTTATTCTTCGTGCCTTCTTTAGACATTTTAGATGATTATTCTGCAGAATAACACTACTTTATAAAATCAAAAGCACCTCAGTATAACTATTGAGGTGCTTTTTTATATACTATACTTCTAAAAACTCTTTTATATCGTGATAGCCATACACCACTACTTCTGGATACTGACTTATAAACTCCTTTATACGCTCTAATGACTCTAATCGCAGTCTATTGTTATCTGCTCTCGCCTCTGTCAATTGGTGTACAGGATGATTAGAATTACTGAGTTCTTCTCTTAAATAATAAGCATCCCCTATATAAAAATACCACTTCTCCTCTACTTGATAAATAATACCACAATGTCCTAAAGTATGTCCAAACAATGGAGTCAAATACAACTCTACACCTTCTATCTGTACTCTTCTTACTTCTAATCCTCTCCATTGTTCTACTGTAGTCCTATACTGTATTATAATAGGTTGATGGAGTAAGAGCGTCTTTACATATCGAGGATTGTCAGATTGGTAATTATGATACTCTTCAGAGCCAACATGTATAGAAGCGTTCGGAAAATCTACAATACCCGAGATGTGATCACAGTCTAGATGAGATACTACCACATCTGTTACCTTTCTAGGGTCTAGACCTCGTTGTTTTAACTGCTCATATATGGCCATAGAAGGATCTAATCGAAGCCCAACAGCTGTTACTAATTCGGGTGAGAATCTAGATTGCACAGGATCGTTGTCCTGCATGCCTATTCCTGCATCTATTAAAACTAATTTATTTTCTATTTCTAAAACTGTACAGTGCCCAATGGCTCTATCTCCTGTTGGAGCATTAATCTCTACAGCGTTCAAGTGATATACGTTGATCATACTATTTTTCTAAATTTAATTGAACAAAATTCAACTTATTTCAAGTCAAAAAATAGAATGATAACGCCAATTTATTCTACGCCAATTATTCTAAAGGGTATAGAAATATCTATCTGTGGAGTATCCATAAAATAACTATTTTGAAGAAATGCTTTAGGTGAATCTCCTACAAATACCCGAAACTCTCTCCCGAAGTGAGATTGATCCGCATAGCCTACCTTATACGCTACCTGAGTTAATGAGGTAGCCTCACTATTTTGCATAAAGTGTAATGCTTTCTGAAATCGCATGATTCTACTATAAGTATAAGCATCTATACCTACTACTTCTTTGAACTTTCTCTGAAAACTTCTCCTAGACATATTCACTTCTTCTGCTAGGCTCGTTGTATTAGCTAATTCACAAGTCTTATTTAGCTTTTGTATGATGTACTCTATCTCTTGATTAGAAGATGTTATAGCATATCTTAAGAAGTGATTTTCTAATATTTTAATTGCCTCTTGGGTAGATGTACTTTCATAAAGTTGTCTACACACTTCACTTGGCAAGAGATCTTCTGCATCTGCTAGCGTATTTGTCAATTCTGTAGCATGCAGACCGAATATTTTTTTAAAAGCAGTAGGATGCAAGTCTACTCCTAGTACAGTAGCTTTATGAGCAAAGTAATTAAGACAAGGACTATCACTCTTCTGTCCATAGATAAAAGACTTAGGCAAAGCCTTTTGATTTTCCTTATTGTACAATACTGATTGATTCTGAAACAGCTGTATAATAATCCCTGTATTACCAGAAGCGATTATGCGATACAGCCCTTTCCCTTCTTTTAAATCTACTTCTCCATGCCAGAATCTACTTACGATACTTCTTAGCTCTTTTTGAGGCAAACAGTACTTTACATTCATATCTTATAAATCCTATTCAATCAATTAAACTACTAAAAATAATATTAATCTGGCGTTTCTACAATCAAAAAACGCCCTTTTTCAAACAACAAGCCGATAGAATCATCTATCGGCTTGTTTAATTATATTATTCCTTATGTTGACTTTTATAGATAAGATAGGCACCTAATATCACTCCTAATAGAGCTAATAGAACCAAATATTCTTCAGGTGTATTGCCATTGAGTCCACCAATACACATCCCTAAAAAGAGAACCGCTATCGCGATAATACCCCATCCTATGATCTTCATCTTCTTTTCTTAAATATGATTCATAATTTGCTTACACTATAAATAAGTCTTATTATACTGTTTTACTAAAAGTGTCTATCCCAATTATTCTCTAGGATTACTCTATTAGCATAATAGACGCAGTGTTTCTCTTGTATAGCTCTCATCTCTCCACATTCAGGACAAGTTGCCTGAGCCGTATCCTCATTCACGCGATTCTGCAATTCTTCACTATCGTCATAACACTCTGCTCCTAAACCTCCTAGAGTGATAGTATATCTATAGCCTCTCTCACTCATAAATGAGCACTGCCCATCTGTAATGTTTTGAGTAGAGAAGTTCACATCATCTAGCCATCCTTCACTAGGCCAGTTGATATGTACTAAGTTTCCATCCTTCACCTCTACACTTACCTGATAAGTACTACTACTGTTTGTATAAGGGTTTTCATACATCACCTCAGCACAATACACTCCATCTTTATAATAGTCACTCTCACCATAAATGGTAAAACCGTGTGACCCGGCACTTTTTTTACAAGCAAATAACAGTAATATCATACTTGCAAACAACAGAATTATTTGTTTCATTATCCTATTTAAAATACCTCAAACTATGTAAGACCTTGCCCTAGCCATGTACTACGTACTAAAAATGAATCTACTTACAAACTCCACAGCTATTTCCTTTCTAAGAGCAGTGCTTACAGTATTTACAATTTTTACACGCTTTACAATTTGAATATCCTATACAGGTAGCATAAGTTACAGAACTATAATTTCCTGCAAACACTAACATACTTAATACAGATACACTGATCAATAAACTACTCTTTATCATATCCTGCTATTTTAGGTTTAGGTACTCAATAAAACAACAATAATGCCAAGCAATTTACTTCTCTTTTTCCTCGTGCTAAAAGCGGTGCAAATGTATCAAAGGAACTGTGAAAAAAAACTTAAATTTATAAGCTTTTTTTACTCTTTTTAGAGAGACCTGTTTCTTCTGTTTTGACACCTAATACAAAACAGTTATATCATCTCTAAAGCCTCTAATATACAGCCATATATATACGATAGATCTTCGTCAGTTGTACAGTATGGAGGCACTAGATAGATAATATTACCTAGAGGTCTCATCAGGACTCCTCTATCTAAGAAGAAAGGATATAACATATCATGCATATCACTAAAATAAGAAGTACATTCTGTTGTCTTCCACTCCATCGCAAAAATAGTTCCGCATTGACGTGCATCTTGTACTTTAGGATGCTGTTTTAATTGTTGTATAAACCCTTTGTGCTTCTCTACAATACGATTAATATGATCCTGTGTATCTTTAGATAGCAACAGATCCATACTTGCTAAAGCTGCTGTACACGCTAAAGGACTTGCCGTAAAAGAATGTCCGTGAAACAGCGCTTTAGTCTTATCATCTGCATAAAATGCCTGATACAGTTCTTCTGTACAAGTAGTAATTCCTAATGGTAATGTACCACCTGTAAGTCCTTTTGAAAAACACATAATATCAGGCGACTCACTAAGGTGATTAGCAGCAAAAAGCTTTCCTGTTCGCCCAAACCCCACAAATATCTCATCTTGGATTAAGAGTATTTCTCTTTCTTTACAATGGCTCATTAATGCAGATAGGTGTTCTGCCTTGTGCATTAACATTCCCCCTGCCCCTTGTACTAAGGGTTCATAGATAAAACAGATTGTCTCTTCAGCATATGTATCAATGGTCTTTTTTATACTCTCTAGATTCTCTGCCGTGGGCACCTCTATAAACAAAACCTCAAACAACATATCGCCAAAAGGATCTGTCCATATTCCTCTACCACTCACAGACATTGCCCCAAAAGTATCTCCGTGATACCCATTTTTAAAAGCAAAGACTTTATTCTTCTTACCTCCTTTATTATAATTAGCCTGAATAGCCATTTTTAAAGCGACTTCTATCGCTGTCGAGCCATTATCTGTATAAAATACCTTAGTCTGGCTAGATGGTAATAAGCCTAATAATCGCTCTGATAACTCTATAGCAGGCTGATGAGTAAACCCAGCAAAGATTACTTGCTCTAGAGTAGTTAATTGTTCTGTCAATTTCTGAGCAATATAAGGGTGCGAATGTCCATGTAAGGTTACCCACCAGGATGATACTGCATCTATATATCTCTTGCCATTCGCATCGTATAGATAACTTCCCTCTCCTTTTGTGATAGGAATTATATTCTGAGCTGTTTTCATCTGAGTATAAGGATGCCAATTCACAGCATAATCGCGTTCTATTAAATTATCTTGTCTATTTTTCATTTGTTATTCTTGTAATGAAACACTTGCTAATTCAAGTGCTGTTAACATAACTGCTTCTTTAGTAATCTCTTCTAATGTGGGTATGTGTATTAGTTGTGTATCTCTGTCTATAAAGTTCTTTATCGCCTTTAATGAGTAAGGGTTAAACTCTCCATTTAGCACAAGGTAATCAATAGGAATATTCCTTGTCCTCAAAGCTTCTATCGATAACATTGTATGGTTAATACACCCCAAATAGTTTTTAGTCACTAATGCGACAGGAAGTTTTAAATATTGAATCAGATCAATCATATAAGTAGAAGAATTAATCGGAACAAACAATCCTCCTGCTCCCTCTACAATAAGATTATTCGCAGTATCAGGGAGCGTAAAATCACTTAGTTGAATATCTACATTTTCTTTAACTGCAGATTCATGAGGTGAAGCGGGTAACTGCAGCCTAAATCTTTCTCTATAAATAGTCACATTCTCATTCCACTGTTGTATTTTCATACTGTCTGATTCATGTAGGTCTCCAGACTGAATAGGCTTCCAATAATCAGCCTTAAAATAATGTGTTAGAATAGCAGAAGTAACTGTTTTACCAATTCCTGTATCGATACCAGTTACAAATAGTTTAAGGGGTTGTGTCATTTCTTTTTATAATTTCAAATAATAAATTCATTTCTTCTCTTGTGTTGAAAGCATGTAGACAAACTCTTATGCGTTCTGTACCTTTAGCCACAGTAGGTGCCTTAACGATATAAGTACTAAGATTGTGTTGTACTAAGTCTGTTTGAAAGCTTGGGATATCTCGAATTCCCTTAAGACTAATCACCTGTATAGGACTTGGAGTGAGTACAATGCCTTTAGGAGCAACTTCTGCGTAAGTCTTGATAACACTTTCTAATTGTAGTGATAGCATAGGATACTTCTCTATAAAAAGATACGCAAGCTTAATACTCACAGCCATCAAAGCATTAGGGGCTGTACTATAAATAAAAGAAGAAGCAAAATTTATAAGAGAATCTATCAACATCTTACTTCCCAGCACAGCAGCTCCATGTACTCCCATCGCCTTACCGTATGTCACAAGAGTTGCCCATACACCAGTCTGTAATCCTAAAGAGTGTATTCTACCTAGTCCGTATACTCCTATAGCGTGAGCCTCATCTACTATTAAGTAAGCGCCATAACGCTGTGACAACTCTATTAGCTCCTCTAAGGGAGCTAAATCTCCATCCATAGAATATAGACTCTCTATAGCTATGTAAATATCTCCTGTTGCTTTATTGAGTAAGCGCTCTAAGTCATCTAAATCATTGTGCCTGAACTTCCACTTTCTTACTCTTGACAATAGACATCCATCGTGTACAGACCGATGTATTAGTTCATCCACGATCACAGTGTCTCTCGATGTAGGTAGATTACCTAATAGAGCTAAATTAGCCTGATAACCAGAATTAAAAAGAAGTGCTCTCTCTACGCTATGCCTAGTTGCTATATACTCTTCTACTTCTTCTACCTCCTTTATATTCCCACTGATTAATCTAGATCCTGTACTTCCACTTAACAAAGCTGGATTATCTACTACCATATCTAATAAACCTTGCTGAAAAACACTATTTCTACTCAATCCTAAATAGTCATTCGATAGGAAGTCTATTGCTTCTATATCCCTAAGCTGTAAGCTTCTATAATTCTGGTCATAAAGCCGCTCTGAGAGTCTTCGCTGTAGATTATAAGGCAGTGTATTCATGCTTTAATTAATCGCTTTAGCAATAGCCTTCATCCACTCTTGACAAAGTAATTCTTCATACTCTACAATGATATCAGCATAGTATTGCCAATCAGGTGAAAAAACTTCTAATTGAGCAATAATTTCTTCTAGATGTCCTTGTTCTTCTGCTATAATTGATTTGACCATCACCTTAGAACCAGATCGATCTAAAACACCTTGGTAAATAGGATATAGTTTGTCTGCACGTACCTCTATGGCGTACGTAACCAATAGATAAGCAGCGAATTTTAAAGGTGCTTCATCAAGTCCAAGTGATTCTTTTAGATATCGAACGCAAAATACATCTAATCGTTGTAGATACTGTTGAGTCTGAACAGGTGCTAATAGATTAGTGGTATCATAGTGCTCAGGAAAACAAACTTGTAGTTTCTTAATTTGTTTTTTTAAGTAATAGGCATGCCTATGTTCTTCCGCTGCATGCTTTAATTGTAAAAAGGTAACTTGATACGGATTTTCACAAGCGGATATCTTCCTCGCTCCTGTGTTCTCCATAAAGGATAAGGCATTTAACCATTTGCTGTGTAGCTCATCGCTCGCTACGATTACTTCTAATAGTTGTTCCATTTTGTGTTTGTTTAAGCCACAAAACTAGAAGGACTAACTGGATCACCACAAGACCACTTTTAAGATAAATACTAGTCCGGATACTATCATACACTCTACCGAGAAGATAATACCTCTTCTATCTCCGTGATATATCAGCGCCCTATACGAGCCTATCCCTTGCTAAAAAAAGTCTTTTAACTAGTATATATCAGCTATTCTATGAATAACTAGTTCCCTAAAAGACTATCTGCTTTAAACTACTTCATTTATAAATCAATTGTTTAGTATATCTATAAGCGAATTATTCGTCTGCAGGCTGAGTTGCTACCTTAGTAGATAAGTATGTTCTATAAATATAAACAGCGCCAAATGAAAATGTTGCTACAACAAAAGTAGCGATAGGCAAACTCATCTCCTTTTCTACAGGAAACACATAAACCAAGAATGGAAACGCATATACCGCAGGCACTCGCATCTGAAATAGTTGAGACAAACCATACATCATAATCAACAATAGAAATGCGAGTAACAACCAGTTCTCAATATACTGATATAATACTACTCCTATGCTAATAGCTAATGTGAGAATAGCGATTTGCTTAACCATGATCTTCAGTGAATACGTCTTCATATTTAAAGATTCATACAGTACTACAGCTATAGGAGGGATAATAGCCATCTGTTGGTTGGCTGAGTAATACGCCACTATCATCCACAACAAATTAATAGCAATATAGGGATACATCATTTTTGTATTGACCTTCCCTTTTGAGTCAATCCCTTTATTTAAAGCTAGCGCATAGACCACAACCATCAAGACAAAAGTAGTTACCAATATGGCATAGATAAATGACCACGCATGAGCATTAGTCACAATAGGAAGAAAACCTGTAGCTAATGCAGGAGGCAAACAATAATTAATTACTTTCATCAGCACTAACATCAGTAGCAGTACAATCAACAACTTAGAAATATAAGGAATAGCTAACATATTTAGCCCAAACCCTATTAACGCTGTTAGTGAAGGAAGAATAAATATTTTATCAGGCTGTCTCAGCCATGCTTTCTCTTGGAATACCCATAGCCCCACAGCTAGTGCTGCTATCTCTGGCAAGACAATCTCTGGATCCTGAAAATACACTGCTCCACATACCATCAGTAGTATGAATACAAATGCTAAAATATAGTGATATACAGTTGGTTTATTTACTAAGTTCATCATCTTCATTACGTATTTGAAGCAAAATTAATTGAACTCAAGTATAAAGTACTTATATAATTTTGTGTTTTTGTTATATGGAACGTGATGTTGTTTAGACTATTGCATTAACACAAGTATATCTCATCCTCTAAGTACATTATGACGAAGTCAAACATTCTTAATTCCTAATTTTTAATTCTTAATTAAAATACCTTGCTGCGCAAACTCTCCCGACTTTGAGCCACTCCTTTAATGATTGTGATGTTGTTTATACTATCACATCAATGTATAGTATATCTAGCTATACAAGTACATCATGGCAAAGCCAAACATTCCTAATTCTTAATTTTAAATTCCTAATTAAAATCACACTTCATCTAACAACAATCTCTTCATCTCTGTCTCTTGAATCATTGGTAGTTCCCAATGTTCAATGAAAGCCTCCATCATCTTACGTCCTCTAGCTTCAATATTTTCCTTAGTCCATGTAGGGTATTCTAAAAGGTCTAACTCTAACTTACTTACTCGATACTCATGTTTTACAGCATTCTGTACCTTGTGTTGTATCTTGTCAAAAGGGTTCGCTTCATAGCGGTTATATGCTAAAAACATATTACCTATCGAATGGCTATAACGGTCACGATTGACCTTTTGCATAGTATTAATATCCTTATACGTACTTCTTACCTCATAATCATCTTCTTCTGGATAGACTAAGTACACTTTAGGCTCGGTCTGTTCTAATAAACCTCCCATACTCTCCTCTATTCCTTTTAAGAAATAGTCTAATCCTACCCAAGTCTTAAATCGTCCTCCCTTATGAATATGACGAATCACCTCTTTCCATCGGAAGTGCTCTACTCTACTCTCCATCAACACATTGAATAAGTACTCATTATTATGGGCACGTCCACGTAGATAGTAAAAATTAATATCTCTGAAAGTATCCTCTACATTTAGCGTAGAGTTGTTTCCTTGAAGCAAGAAGCACATGATATTATGGCGTTCCATCGCAAAGAACAAACGCTCTATACTAGCCAAGCGTTCTTGTAGTTCAAAGTCTGATAGCCCATGATCTTCCTTCACAGGCAAATCTCTCATCAATACAGCCAATACAAGGTTAAGCATATACTTACCGTATCCTCTAGGGAAATTAGACAGTCTTAGTAATGACTTCTGTATCGCAGAAGTAGTCATATACACAAAGTCTTCATCTGTATCTACAGCATAAGGATTATTAATAAAATACCACAGCGCTACTGCCTTGCGCATACTTTCTAGCCATTGGGTAAGTTCACTATAATCAGCGTAATTTATACTTCCCATCTCTTGTTGATCTAGCTGAAAGTCGATGGTAAACAAATGCTTCTGATAAGACTTAAAATCTGTAGATACCATCTTAGAATGAGAGAAGTACAACAACCAAAACGCTTTCAAAAAAGCATCGTCATCCATAGCTTGTGTAGGGTTTCGCCCCAGCCATTTATACACTTCTAACCAACTCTGATTAACTTTCTTACGACTGCGATCTATCGTACTAGCTACTGTCAATTGCTTAGAGACGATATAAAGCACTCTATTTTTCAGTCGCTCTAGACTTGATAATTGTTTCCCTCTAAAGTTTAGCGTCTCAAATACCATGGACACATCTAATGGGCACTCCTTTGACTCATTTAAGTTTAATATAGAAAACAATAGGTGCTTAGTGAGCTTCTCTATCCAAAAGACTAATTCAACTTGTGTAAAGTCTTTAATTCGCTCACTAAAGAATGCTTTTGCGAAAGATAAATTATGCGTGTATAAAGTTTCTGTCTCTTCTGCCTCATAACCAGTATCATTAAATATCTCTCTGATTAAATAATTATGAGAAGGCACATCTACGTGGTACCCAAAAATATAGCGATAACCACCTGTCTCTTTAACTTTAAAGTAATGTTCTGTAAGTCGTTGTTTGAGTGGGCTATCCTCTAGTTTCATCACCAATTCTGATAACAATATTAATACCGTAGTCAGACGTTGCTGCCCATCTACAATATTATACCCCTTATAGTCACTTCCTTCTATCACTAACTTTCCTACTCTTACCACAAACCCTTCTCGTCTGATACATTCTATATCAAACTTACTAAAGTCAGTCACAGTAAGAATACCCGTAAAGTGAAAAGCATTTCGGTTGTGATGGGTATTATTCAAATCGCCCCACAACTCTTCTAACTCCTTCTTCGTCCACGAGTAACCTCGCTGATAATCAGGAATACGAAAGACTTTACCTCTAAATACTTCTTCGAAAGTGATAATGTTCATGCTATACGTGCTTACCTATTTTTAAGGGTTGCAAAAATAGACAATATCACATAGATGGGCTAATGAATTATAATTAAGGATAGTAGTTTAACAAAAGTAACAACAAAGAAGTAACTCTTTTATACCTTCTAAGGAATGAATAAGGATAAGACGTATGATAAATCCATACTGTCTCACTACGGACTCATTCGCATTTAAACAAAAAAAGCTACCTCATAATCAGTAGCTCTTCTCATTTACTCTTTAAGCATTAGCTTATATTCTCGTTTATTACTCATAGGGTTAATATCTATAAACTCATACTGATCAATATTACTCAATACTTGTTCAAATCGCTTTTTTGCTTCTTCTAAAGTCCAAGTGGTAGGAAAATAAAAACCGTCAAACTTGCTCTCTGTAATATCTGCTTTAAACTCGTGGATATAATCATAAAAACCACCATAGGCTAGGGCTATCACCCCTGACCACTGTATAGCATAATGCTTATTCGCCAATGGTGTAAAGCTAATGGTATGATTAGCCGAAAGGTCATGGCCTAATAGATAGATACCAAAAGCCAATTCAGACTCTAACATATCATCTGGTAGAGGAAGCGGATTAAGTACAAACTCTTTATTATCTAATAAATCAAAACTAAAAGGAGTGGTCCCATCAGAAAGAAGAAGTCCCCCTTCATCTGACCAATAGGTAGAAGACAAAGTACACTGGTGATAGTTATCCCACACGATTCTAGATTGCCACTCGCTCATACTGGTATATTCGGCATCATCGTCGAAGTCCTCTTCCTCATCTTCTATATACTCTTCTCCTTCGCTTAGATAGTAGTATTTTGACTTTAGGTGTAGGTCAAACCATAGTTTGCCTGATTCGTCTAAACGACCTGCCCAAACAAACTCTTCTAACAGATGGGGTTTAGGATAGGCACTGTCGATAAATGTAATTGTACTCATGTATATGCTGCTTAACAAAATTGTGATACGGCCAAAGCTACAAATATCTAAAGTAGTAATACAAGCTTTTTCTTTTAAAAACAGAGGTGAAATTCTATGTTTATCACGGGCTCTATTTTTAGGTAAATCGATAGTGTAACAGCCTATAGTAGTTCGCTGTTCTACTTTCGAACAACTGTTTTTCCTACAAAATCGAAAATGATATTCTTTAAATCTAACAAGGATACGATATCTTCATTGATTAAAAATCCTAACTGCCCACAGAGCATAATCTGTTTTTCTAAAGTCATACAGCAGTGAGAGATATCGTCTAAGTAACAAACAAAATCTTCTTGTATCTGACTCTTTAACCCCAAACCGATATACAAAGAAATCATCCCACTAATCTCTCTCATCTTAGCGATCGCTCCTAGGTGATCCTCTTTAAAGTTCTCTAAGGTTAGTTTATAGATTGTTAACTTTAGTTCTAATGATTTAATCAACATCGCATCTCGCTGACATATACTCACAAAGCTCATAACAAATAGTTTATAGATTAACTATACTCCCACCATTACAATACCAAAGAAAGCATTTCTATATGAAGAAATTGTTATGTTTCGAGTTAATATAGGCTATGATTTCAAGTAATCTACTACTTCTCTGATGTTTTTTAGCTGTTTATAATTCTCATAAGCTAGCTCTTCCTCTACAACTTCGTGTGCCCAGGTCACATGAAAAGGAACGTGTAGTGCCGATCCTCCAAGTTCTAACACAGGGATAATATCAGACTTAACTGAATTTCCTACCATCATAAACTCCTGAGGTTGACAAGATAGCTTACTTACTAAATTTCCATAATCCAATATCTGCTTATCACTCATCACCTCTACATGGTCAAAATACTTAGATAGGGAAGAATTCTTTAGTTTTCGCTCTTGATCTAATAAATCACCTTTAGTCGCTAGTACTAACTTATAGTTGCCATTTAGTTGATCTAGTGTTTCCTCTACTCCATCTAAAAGAGTGATCGGTTTATCTATCAGTTCATGTCCTAACCCCAAGATGCGGTGCATTAATACATCTGTCATTTGAGCTCCTATAATCTGAGCTCCAGTTTCTAATAAACTCAATAAAAAACTCTTCGCTCCAAAGCCATATCGATCTAGATTTCGCATTTCTGTCTCAAAAAGGACTTTAGACACTTCTTCTGCTGGTAAATAATCTTTTAGAAGCTCGCAGAAAGCGTGTTCTGTCTCTTGGTAGTATATTTCATTATTCCAAAGTGTATCATCAGCATCAAATGCTATAATCTGTATATCTTTACTCATATTCTATTTCTTTATAACCTTGTCAAATATAAAGGTTGACTAGCGATTCTAAAAAGACTTTTGTCTTTCTTCATTTATTCTACTGATGTTCATCATCTAACGCAAATCCTTTTATCAAATACTCCATTAGCCCACTTTCTGAATTGTGTTGCCCGTACAGAATTAACCCTATACCCCACAGATAGTATCATATCTAAATTATAGAAGTTAGTCTTATAATTTTTACCATCAGAGGCAGTATGTGCAAAATTTGCACATACTGAATCCTCTTCTAATTCACCGTCTTTTAATACATTAGCAATATGCTTTGTGATAACACTTCTATCAACACCGAATATCTCACTCATTGTCTTTTGTGACGCCCAAATAGTCTCTTGATTACTATCAACTATAACTTGAACACTTGTTTTACCTTCTTTATTCTGATAAAACAGAAAATTCGAAACGTTGCTTTCTTCTTTCATAGTATATATTTGTAAGTAGTACTTAATCAACACTTTGCAATCTACTCTATTTTACACACTTACTCTTTAAATACATTGCTCTAAATAATAGCAAAAGCCCATCATGTGATGGGCTTTTCTATATTTGCGTATCTTTATATTCTACTAAAAAATTACTCCGTCATCATCACCAATCTTTTTCCACTGCTAAGAGGCATATCCCATACCTCACTTATCTCTTGCCACGGATAACTCACGGTATCAATGCGTAACTTCCCTGTTACTGCAAGGTCAAAAGCTTCTGGTAACAAAACTTTAAAGAAACGAACCATCTCTTCATCTGTCCAACTGCCTATTCCTGATCCTAATAACATAATGTCCGTTCCCCTTAGTATAGAAGAAGACAACTCCATCATATCACCAGACATCGCTCCTACATTGACAAAACGAGTTCTATGCTGATACTTGCCTTTACCTTTTAAAGCTGTCAATATAGCCGAAGCGCTATCTCCCCATAAGTAATCTATCACCACATCGATAGATGTTTCTTGATGTACTTGACTAAATGCTGTTACTAGAGTTTCTTTATTCTGATGCAGACTAATCACCTTATCTGCTCCTAGTTTCTTTAATGAGGATAAGACTTCTTCATTGCGCCCTGTCACAATTACTTTACTCGCTCCATAATGTTTAGCCATTTGTATAGCTACTTGCCCTGTGACACCTGTAGCTCCATTGATTAGCACTACTTCTCCCTTTTGTAACCTTGCTCTGACTACCATAGCGATAACAGAACCCATAAGGGCATTAGGCATAGCAGATGCCATTGCTAAATCTATTCCTTTAGGTAAAGATACTAATTGATTCTTATCTACGATGGCATACTCACTTAACATCCCTTGTAGTCCAAATCCATAAGCCATTGTTCCATCTGGGAGCTCACCTACTCCATCTGTTCCGATAACAAAAGGAGCAAAAGGTTTGGTGTTCACCGAATAATGCTTACCACTGGCGATAGCTCTATCGAGATTCTTAATCGAAACTGCCTTGATTTTCATCAACACTTCTTCTGAAGAACTTACTTCAACAGGCTTAAAGTTGGTAGTATATACAGGATTCTGTCCTTTTTCTTTTACAATAACTGCTTTCATATCTCTTTATTTTATAAAGACAAAAGTATTGGATAGCAACCGTGTATATCGATAACAAATGTTATCAAATTAGGACTTTAATAGCTTGCTTTTGATACGACTTAAGTGAACCTTAGATATTCCTATATAAGAAGCGATATAATGCTGTGGAATACGTTGTATAAGCTCTGGTCTACTCTCATAAAGCTTGAGATAACGCTCCTCTGGGGTTGACTGTACAAAAGATAAGCTGTGATTCACATAATCGAATGTTCGCTGAAAAATCACATCTATAAATAGATCCCTATACTCTGGCGTAGCTAAAGAGTCTTCTAACAGAGGTCTTATATCTTCTTTATCAGCCACCCATACCACTGTTGGTTCTATCGTCTCAAGAGTAAATTTACTAGGCATTCCCCTCCAAAAACTCTCAATAGATGAGACCATACTGTTCTCTAAAAAGAATTGAAAAGTCACCTCATGCCCATCTTTATTAATCCACACACGCAAGCACCCCTTACTGACCCAAAATACTTTATTTGCTATTGTTCCCTCTTCTAACAATACTGTTTTAGCAGGATACACTTCCTCTCTAAAATAAGGTTTATACTTATTGATAAACTCTTGACTAAGTAAAGAATCTTTATCTACTTTTTCGAACATGACTATTGATAATTCTACTGTTTAAAATTAAAACTTATTTAGGATATCAGAAAAGCTAATTTATCACTTATAATAACAACTAGCACCAGCATTACTTTATTACATAATTCTCTACAAACAAAGCCAATCATTTATCATTTTTACATAAAAAAACAATTACCAAGACATTCAACAATCTTATATTCACAAAAACAACCTAAATTTATCAAAATATATCACAATATGATAAATTACATTACTACATCCTTAGCCATTATGGCAGTTATAGGAGCACAAGCACAAGACTTCAATGTCAAAAAAGGAATTATAACAATTAATAAAAAAGAAATCGCTAAGATTGATCGAAAAGGAGTTGTTTATAAATTCACTAGTCTAGATGACAAGACTACCTTTTGGGCAGAAGTGAAAAGCAGTGCTAATAACAACTTCTGGTTACAACTTAAAGGAGAAAATGGAAACGTACAGGATATGGAAATGAAAAATGTTCCATTCACATTAAGTAAGGAGAAACAAGCTATTATGGCAGTATACTTTTCTGCAGATGGCCTAATCACAGAAGAAGGTATTAACTCTGAAAGAGCAACCGAATTGTTTCAATCTTCTAATAAAGAACTTTCTGACAAATGGAATAAAATAGATGGTGATAGAAAAGTAGAAAAAGCAGAAGAAACCGCTCTTTTAAAGAAAGCGAATATTAATGTAACAGATGATGCAAGCATCATGCAAGGAGCTGACAAAATAGGTTTTATCAATACTAAAACAACTAAACAAGCGTACTCTTCACATGAAGCTACAATAGCTGATATCAAAGGAAATGTTATCGCTAAGGTGAGTTATGACGAAACAAAAACAATGAACGCAAAAAGAGGAGTTACACTAACTACGTATGATGACAAACAGTTTGATCTAACAGACCTTAACTACTTTATGGATGCTACAGATCCTATTAAAGCGAATCCTGTGTTTATTGCTAAATTATATGCTAACGGCTATAAATTTGGTGATATGACTCAACAAATAAAAGATTATCGCGATGCTAAGACTACTGAAAAACAAGAAGAATATAATAAGCATGTAGTAGAAGCTAGAGGAAAATCACGTAATATCTATGATCAAGAGGGGTATGTGATCGATAAAAAAGGAACTAAACACACTGGATTAGTAACTATTGAATTTGAATCTGTACCTCGCGATGGAGACTATAGAATAAGTGGTAGCGTTGGGATAGCTGATGTTAGTAGCTATGGTAACTCAGTTGCTATTAAAACTGACAAAAAAAGATTAAACTTTAAAGCAAAAGAGGGTGTAGAGTTTGGTGTAGGTAATGAGCGTTATATCGGTACTCCTACCTCTGATGATGGAGGACTAGGTAACTCTAATGGAGAACTGGATGTATTTGGAGGTTCTAGTAAATTCTTAATAGTCGATTATGACAATGGTGGAAATATGGTGCTACACCACCTAAAAACACCTGATAGCTTCTACCTTCTATTAAAAGGACAGAAAAAAGCAATCTATTTAGGAAACAAATCTACTTTCGGAACCAGAAAAGAGGATACTACTAAAAAATTATTTGATAAATATGTAAACTGTAGTGCTCTTCAGTTCTCTAACTATGATACCAATACATTCGAAGGTCTTAAAAAATTAGTAGATGACTATGTACAGTCTTGTAACTAGTCTAATCTAAATTATAAAATCAAGCCCATCATACGATGGGCTTATTTATTTATAATATTCTTAAAAGCAATTTATCCCACTCATTTTCTTCCTCTTCGATAAGACTACTAACAAGCTCGTTGACAGTCTCGATTCTTTCAATTAATGTGTCTATAACCTCTGCTTCTAATACACCTAGGTCCTTAGTCAACATTAAACAGGTATGCAATAGAGCACATTCTCATCTTGTGCTCTTAAGCTGATCACTTAGTATACAGTTTTCAAAGGTGGATAATTCTATACTCAATGGAATCTTTAACACCCGCTCTCGAATATAAGCAATTAATCTGCATGATTAGAACTCTGATCTACTACAGACTCCTTATACAGGTAAGTAACTAAGGCCATTGCCTTCTCCCAAGCCTCTAAGGCCTTTTCTGGTTTCTTTTTTAACCTGGATTAGAGATAGACATATAAACGAAAAGTAATTATAGATCTAAAACAATACCAACTAAAGATATTCAAGATGAACAAATCGTTAGGAGAATATTATGATTAATTACTAAGCGCTTAATAATTAACAACAATAATCCGATTAATCACGAAGTCAAAAAAGGGAGTAAAACCGAGTAAATAGAAATAAAACGGAGTTCGATATTTATATCTAAACGCAGTGGGTATAATGACTCACAAAGTTTATGTCCTATAAATTTGCTCTTTTCTTTCCGAGTTGTTCCCAAAAAGTACGGTTTTAGCGAGGTCTTGAAAGCATTTCGGAAACAAGACTAAGCCATGACAACAATCTGAAAACATTTAAAACAAGTTTTCACAAAACAAAATCATCCCAAATTATCTATGAAAATACCACTGATAGAAATCAGTATTAAAAGTATCAATCTTACAGTTTGGAATAATTTGTTTTAGCACTCCTTCTTGATGCTGTTTACGCAAGAAGCGGTTAAAGAGTACTGGATGAGGAAAGCGTTCTTTTAAAGTCTTATTTTTACGTATTTCATCGTATAAGTCGGTAGAACGCAACTCTACTTTAGTCGGTTGATCTGCAAAGTATTGATTCAATTGATCTCGGATAGTCACTAGTAGTTTAATATCACTAGGCATTCTAGTAAATACTGTTGGACGAGTATGGCTTTGACTCTCTTCTGTTTCTTCCTCCTCGTCTTCGTGCTCATCCTCTATCTCATCTAAAGACTCATATACAGGCTCATAAACAATCTCTTCTTCGGGTTCCTCTATCGTATCTAATACCACCTCTATCTCTGCTACGCGGTGTTCATTTATCAAATCGTGTAACTTGTACTGTAACTCCTCTAGATAAGCTCTATACACCTCATCTATCAGTAAGTTGGGTTGTAATAGTATAGCAGCGCCTACATCTCTACACTCTACTAGTTGAGGATACTTTTTATAATTAGACACATAGTGAAAGGTTAGTTTATGTCTCTCCATCTGAACTGCAAAGCGCATCCATAGATCAACATTCAATGGAGGCTCTCCATCTGCTTTTAACCAATCATTGTATTTCCAATTTAACACCCACCCTTTCTCAAAGGTATTCATCACATACTTAGAAGTTGCATAAATAGTCACCTCTGCTCCTTCTTTAATCTGCTCTAACCCCTTCACAATAGCCATAAGCGAAATACGAGATTGAGAGTTTTCTATAAACCCTTCTGCAAATGTTTTGCATTGATCATCTATACACAACATATTAGCATACGCCTTAGCGTCACTAGAGGTATCTATCTTTACGCGAGTATATAGGTCTATTTTATATTTCATATCTATTAAGGGTATTTGAGTACTTAAAGATAAGGACTTCTGAGTAAATCACAATAGAAAACCTCTTAGGAATTAAGAATATTCCCCCTTACATATTTATAACTTAAAAAGTGTTTTTCATATCAATATCTCAAAATGACAAAACAAAACTCTCATTTTCAAAACACAATACGCTAGGCTATAGCTATAAGGATAAAACATAAAACTGCTCTCTAAATAAATATAAAGTTGTTAATTTACAGTATGGTTTTGGTGGTATATAAAGTACTTATAAACTTAAAAAAATGTTATGGCAGAGCATGGAAGTATCCTTATTTATCAGACAGAAGATGGCCTCGCTAAGATAGAGACCTGTTTAGAGAACGAAACAGTATGGCTAACTCAAGCCCAAATGGCAGAATTATTTCAAAAAGATAGAACTGTCATTACCAAACACATAAAGAATGTATTTGAAGAAGGTGAACTAGTAGAACAAACCAATGTGCAAAATTTGCACATTGCAAATTAAGACAAACCTGTCAAGTTTTACAATCTAGATGTAATCATATCTGTAGGTTATAGAGTAAAGAGCATTCAAGGAACTAAGTTTAGACAATGGCCAACTAGATGACATCTCCAGAGTAGAAGAAGATTTTATAGAGTATATCTTAAAAACAGCGAAGACATTAGCCAATAATATATAAACAAAACCCCCAAAGTCTTTTGACTTTGGGTGTTTTGTTTATGTTATACTTAGATTTCTTCTTTGTTTTCTGAACTAATTGAGGCATTACTCTTCACATGTTGTAATAACCAATTATATACCTCCATGTGTCTATATAGATCCTCTACACTACCATGCGTACCTCCTTTGACTACTTGTAGTTCTACAGGAGCTTTTTTATCACACTTTTGGATTGCAGTCATTATCTTCTTAGACTCTTTTAGTGGTACGATAAAGTCTTTATCACCATGAATAAGCTTAATAGGGATATTAGTCACTGCACAGGCATCTCTTTCTTCACCTCCTCCACAGATAGCGATAGCAGCAGCTATACGATTAGGATACTTACCAGCATATTTCATCGTACCATATCCTCCTAAGCTCATTCCTGTTACATAAATGCGACTCTCATCGATATTATAATTTGCAATCATATAACTTACAATTTCGTCAACCTTATCCGCATTCCATGGCCCAGAAGGCAATTGAGGAGCTACTAAATAAGCTGGGATATCTAATCCTTTCTCTATTCCTTTTAGCGCACCATATCTCTTTACCCTATCTATATTGGTTCCCGAAAGACTTCTCCCGTGTAAGAAGATAATGAGAGGATTCTTTTCTTCTACGACTTTAGGTTCGTTTAACCAAAATTGATAAGTCGTTTTATCCAAAATAGCTTTAGGTTGAGCAAAGGTCGTCAATGAGACTAAACAAATTAATATCGTAAGAAATTTCATAACTTTTTTTGAAAGTAAATATACTTGTAATCTGGTAATTTCAAAACAAAAAAATCACTGTAAGTATTGAATATACTGAGTTTATCCTTATGTAAAGTTAGATAACTAACATCTAAATACTTAGTATTTCCACAACATTAAACCAGCCTGATACCCTGCCCCTAATGTCCACATTAAAAAATAATCTCCTTCTTTTAGAGGTGTTCCTTCTTTCTGATACTGATGTAAAGCTAAAAAAGGACTAGAAGCTCCTGAATAACCAAACTCTTTCGAATAAAAAGGTACTTTTTCTTCTGGTAATTGATAATGTGATTTAATCATCTTAATATTTTTCAGTGATAACTGAGAGAATAAGAATAAACTGATATCTTCTATTTTCAGATCGTTCTTTGCTAAAAAGACCTCTATTTTATCTAAAGCAAACTCCACACTTCCGCTTCCATCAAATGATGTATCCCACATTGTCAATTCATCAGATAAAGAACAAGAATGTCCTTGAGGCGGATACAGAACAGTATCACAAAAACTACTATCTGTATGATACATAACGTCTACTAATCCAGATGTAGTAGTCTCTTTCTCTACTATAAATGCAAAAGCAGAATCTGAAAAACAAAAAGCTGTTACAGGGTTTTGGCTATCTAAAATACGAGATAACTGATCAGAACAAACTACTAAAGCATTTTTAGCTCTACTACTGCTATTGAGATAATGCGTCACTTGATCTAATGCTACAAAAGCCCCAATACAATTAGCGTTAATATCATAACACATTGTATTATTCTTTCCTTGCAAAGCTTGGTGTATAAAAATAGAGTCACAAGGTATCTGATGCTCTGGAGTACAAGTCACAAAGACAATAATATCTATTTCTTCTATTGAGATACCACTTTGTTTTAAAACTCCTTTTGCCGCCTAAATTCCCATAGAAACCGTAGTTTCATTTGACTCTTTAGCGACTACAAATCGATTATGTCTACCAAGTGCTTCTTGTATCTTTTTCATAGAGACACCTTGGCTTTCGAATTGTTTAATTACTTCCTCATTACATTCAATATTAGAGGGATGATAAAAATACGTGTGTTGCAATTTCATATTAAAATGTTTTTTGATTATTACTTTTTTTAACCATTTATAAAAGTATTACTTTTTATAAATAAAAAATAATAAATATGCAAAAAAACAACCATAAAGCACATTTAAATTGCAATAATTACAAATAATAAAAACATTAAATAGCAATAATATAAAATGTTTTAACTCATATTAATTAATTCTTTTTAACTAGTACACACATTTCGGTTATTAAAAATAATAGTATACTTTCAAAAATTATTATCTCCTCTAAGAATAAAAGCTTAATACTAGATAAGTACTAAGCTTTTATTCTCACTTTATTTTATATTCTAATTCTATTAATCACTTATAAAGCAAATTACGTGCTGAATCACCAGCGATCACTAATCCTCCTGCCATCATGATAATGTCCTTTAAGACTAGCCTTCCAGCACCTGATAAATAAGGAAATCCATAGTTAGGTGTAGGAAAATCACCTCCTAAATTAGGCACATATACTTCTGGGGTAGTAATTAGAAATGATAGTGTGACCAAAGACATTCCTAATGTTAATACCCCTCCTAAAAAACCGAGTCTAGGATACCATATCCCTAATAATACGAGTATCCCTATACTTACAATCACTGTACCTAGAATATACGAAAACACATAAGTACCATTCTGTTTATGCCAATCAATGTTCTTCTGCACTACTTTGCCCTCGGGATTTTTATGTTGAGTATATTCATATACTTCTTTGCCAGATTCATCTAATACTGTTTTTGTTGAATTCTGATAAAAAAAGCTCATAAAAGGACTATTCGTTACAAAAGGTACAATACCATCCGCTTCATATTGAAAAGCTTTTAGCCCTCCTATCCAAACCATGACAATACAGATAGATAAACGAAGAAAATGAATCGATTTCTCTTGTAAGCTACTAAATAATACTAAAATTTTTTTCATTGGTTTTATTTTATTTTTCAACAAAACTAGAAGGTTTAGCAGAGAGATAACATGGACTATTCCTTCTATTCCATAGACTTTTTTGCCACTACTGATATTCCTACTTGTTCTCTGAATATCTTAGGAGATACACCTACTTCTTTCTTAAAATAACGACTAAAATAAAACTCATCCTCAAATCCTAATATCTTAGCTATCTCTTTTACACTCTTATAAGTCAGATGAAGTTGTTTTTTTGCTTCCAAAATAAGGCGTTCCTGGATTAATTTAGAAGGTGTTTTTCCATAATGCTTTCTAACCTTTTTACTAAACACATCAACAGATAAATGATACTGCTCTGCATAAAATGCTACTGCTCTAGACTCCATAAAATGCTCTTCTAGCATCTCTTGAAAGCTAACTATATCTTCTAAGAACAGTCCTGAAGTCTTTTGTTTCTTATTGATCAACTGTTTCTCCTTACTACTCAGGGCTAATACCAATTGTAAATACGTCTTGAGAATCGGAATATCATAAGCAGACTGTTGGTGTTCTAATTGCTCTATTTTATCAAAAAGCTGAGTCAATTCTAGAAATAAAGATGACTGAATAGGAACATAAGGAGCGTCAAATAATGCGTTAAACAAGACCCCATTACATGCTACCTCCTCTTTGTGATATTCTATACAATAGAAGTCTCCATGAAACTGTATAGTCTTCATTGACTTAATTTCTACTTTTTCCCATGTCAACAACTGATAAGGAGATAAAAATAAAATATACTGTCCAGAGCAAGAGTATCTATTAAAATCTAAAGAAAAAGTAGCTTCACCATCTATAAGAATAGCAAAATAATAAGGCTTATTTATAGGAGATAACGCTCCTTCTAACTGCTGCGTGTTTACTTTTATAGAATAATGCATAATACTAAGCTTTCGTTAGTTCTAAATTAGTCATATTCATTTTTCATTTTATATGTCTAGTAAAGATAATAGGAAGAAAACGCTCTGAAAACATTTTATGATTCTTCTAAGAATAGATATAGCAGAAGACCTTCTTATAACTCCCCTACACAAACAGAAAAAGCCCAATATCTAACGATACTGAGCCCTTTCAACACACTTAATTTAAATCCTGATTCAATTATAAGCGAGCTCGCTATAATGATGAAGAATCTAAACCTTATAAAAAACTATACTATTTACTTTTCTCGATTTTGTATGTCTTTTGTGCGATATGCTCTCTACCAAACATATCTGTCACCTTCACTTCTACTTTATGCTCTCCTACCCCAATATTAAAAGGTAACTTAGCACTCCATAAATGAGATGATTTAATCGGGTGAGAAGGTTTCTTTCCAGTTAATAATTTTTCTGTCAAATCATACTTTTGAACTGCTGCATAGAAGCTTGGATCAAAACTCTCTTCTTTCTTCATCTCTTTCCACTCTCCTCCATCTATTCTATACTGTACTAGGTCTTTCTCTGTTCCCATAAAGACATTCGTATATACCTGATAGTTATTCGATTTCTTATCCGCAATAACCTTAGGCATAAACAATTCCATTTTATAATCATCTGATTCCCCAGACACTTTATAGTCTAACTCATACTGATTCCCCTTAACTATTAAAGTAGCATATCCTCTCGGGGTTCCATCTCTCATAGTAGAAGCAGGCACACCTAACTCGTTAAACTCGCCTGAGTACCAGTCGCCTGAAGTTGTCCCAACATTATACTCATGTAATGGTTTTATACCTGACCATCCTTGTTCTTTCGTATAGAACTGATGCATCTGATAGTGAGTATGTGCAGACAATAGTAAGATATTCTCATGCTCTTTAAGCAAATCCAATAACTGCTGTCTTGACTCTTGATCGAAGTGTTTTTCGTTTCCAACAAATAATGGAATATGAAAAGAAATTACCACTAACTTATCTTTAGGAACGAACTTCAGATTGTTCTTCACAAAGTCTAATTGATCTTGTCTAAAACCACCTAGGTACCCTTTCTTTTTAATTGGGTGAGGATATAGAATATCATCTAATACGATAAAGTGAGCATCCCCATAATTAAATGCATAATTAGCAGGTCCGAAGTTCTTCTCAAAGGTCTCATCAGAGTAGATATCCTCAGTTGCCTCATAGTTCATATCGTGATTTCCCATCACATTATACCATGGTAGCCCCACTTCTTTCATCACCTCTTTATAAGGCGTATGCAAGTCTAATTTATCTCCTACTAAATCACCTAGACTGATACCAAAAGAGATTCCTTCTGTCTTATTCTTTACCTCATCTACTACTGCTTTTTTAAAGTAATCTAGTTCCTCCAGACTATATGGCTGAGGGTCTCCAAAGATAAAAGCCTTAAAATCTGCTGACTCCTCTTGTGCAATCAATCCAAAGTTTACTTCTTTTGGCAATTTCCCTGTAGGAGCTACACCTTCATACTTGGTTCCTATTGGCGATCCTTTAGGTTTATGCGTTACATAAGAGGCAGGTAGATTATATTGGTCTAACACAGTAGCGTATTGACTTGGTTTAATCACAAAGATTTGATTATCCCCTGTTAAAGGCAGTTCATACAGTCCTTTATCATCAGTCTGTACGACCTCCACTCCATTAGATACCGCTACCCCAGCTAATACCTTTTCACTTCTGTCTTTTTTTCCGTTCTTATTAGCATCCTCGAATACATAGCCACGAACACTAGTCTGCCCAATGGCTAATGCTGCCGTAAATAAGAAGGCAACAGTAAAGAATCTTTTTTTCATTATATATGGTTTATGTTGTTACAAATAGAGCGTATTAAAGTATTTCGTTACGAAAAAGAATATTTAATGATTTGATAATATCCCCTTACTGTTCAGAATGTCACTTTTTTTCAATGCCCAAAATTAGTGATGTCTTCCTACACTAATCTTATGCTATTGTTAAGCTTATGTAACTTAATTAATTTAAAAATTACAATCTTCCGAATTTGACTACTATTATTTTAAAGAGTAGCCTTCTTTATAACATTAATTCTATCTTTAGATACTTAGTAGTTGTTGTTTTAACTCTTTTGAAAGAAATTTAAAATCCAGTTCCAATAATTCACTAATAAAGGGGCAAATATCTATCAAAGCCATTTGTTCGATCACCACTCCTTGTTTTATTCCTTTTCCAAAAGCAACAAATCCAGTTTGCATACTTTTATCGCTATTCAAAAATCCGTGTGCTCCACCTTCTTTATTTAACTTACTCAATACTTCTCCTTTAAGGCCTCCACCAAATGTTGTGTGATCTAAACCTGTTAAGGCTAACTCTGCCTCTGGATCTGCACCAAGCTTTTGTAGCTCTTCTTTTGATATCATGCGATAGCGGTTTCTAATTTCTTGTGGTTGTTTTTCTAATAAAGTTTTAACCTTTTCGATTGTTTTTACTTTATTCTTTCCTTGCACTCTCAAGAAAGCAGAACCTCCTTGGGTATGAAACATTGCTTTCCAGTCCATTGTTTTTGCGTCGTCTAACAGTCCTGCATCCTTTAACCAAATATTAGGTTGTAAACGGTGTGTGATTTTATCAAACCCATGATCTCCTGTAATAATTATTACATAGTTATCTTTCAGTTTTGAACGATCTAATGCCTCAATAATTGTTTTGATTGCACGATCAGCTCCAGCAACACTGGCACGTACCAAAGGACTATCCAAACCATCTTGGTGCTCATAGTGATCTGTACATGGAAAGTGAAGGGTTAATAGATTCGGTTGATACTGCTGAATCATATAACTTCCCATACGTGCAATATTCTCATCCATAATCAGCTCTTCTTCTGTCATTGCCCAATCTTTAGCTCTTAATGTTCCTGTTGCTTCATTTTGTATCTCGCGCCACAAACTATAAGGTGTAGTATATAAAGCTGTAATACTTCTTCTATCGTATCCGTTAGTAAGATCCCATATATCAGGAACATTATAATCGATAGGCGCATTGACTGTTACAGGCCAAATTACATTAGCAGAAGTCAGCTTTTTTTGCTTCACCACATCATATAGTGTTGGTATTTTAATTGCACTATAATCCCAATACCACTTTTGAGAGCCTGTAGCAGGGTCAAAAATATTGTTATATACTATTCCATGTTGAGCAGGAAATTCTCCTGTAATAATGGTTGTGTGATCTGGATAAGTAACAGAAGGGAAGATAGGAGTAACTGCCTTAGCAGCTACTCCATTTTTCATTAACTCTCGTACTGTATGCATTCCCCATTGCTCTTCTAAATAGAAATCTGGTCTAAAACCATCGATTGTAATTAATACAATATGAGGTGTTTTTTCTTGAGCTATAGTGGTTGTACTTAAACCGCAAAAAAGCCCTATCGCAATTAGTATTTTTTTCATATTAATCTATCGTAAAAGTTGCCATAACAGGCCAATGATCTGAAGGCCATATTGCGCCAAAACTTGTTCGTATTACTTTTCCTTCTATTAATTTGAAAGGAGAAGAATAAAAGATATAATCTAAAGTAGTTGAACCTGTTGGCCCCCATTTGTGAAATGTTTTTAATGATTCGTCTACAGCATTCAACAATTTTGGTTGCGTTGTTGTTTTTAAAACATTAATTTCTGTAGTATGAGGTTGTCCATTAAAATCTCCTATACAAATTACAGGGCGATTCTGGTAATTTTGCTCGATAATATTAACGACATCTTTAGCCATTTTTGTTCTATCTTCTGAAGAAACAGTTGTCCAATGACTATTCGTTACAAAATATTCTTTTTGCTTTTGCTTGTCAAATAACACCACCCATGCACCACTTCTATTCTCAGTATATTTCATTTGATAAGTAGCACTCCCTCTCAAATCAAAACGATCTTTTTTATAGAAGATCACTTTAGGTGATCCGTATGAATTGGCTTCGTCCATATAATACCCATAACCCTTGGCTGCCATCTGTTGTTGCATCCACGTTTCAAACCAATTATCAGAAAACTCTTGCAACCCAACAATGTCTGGCATTTCGTCTATAATCACTTGTAAGATATACTCCTTTCTACTCTCTAATGAATAGGGATCTGTAGCATCGTGATGACGAATATTAAAAGACATGACACTTACATTTCCTTTTGAAGGCTCAGGTACTTCTGGTGTTGTATTTCCTTCTGCAAATACTGTTACTCCATTGGCTCTCTCGATGTCTGTTAAAGAAGATTCTCCTGCACAATAACTTAGCTGTACAATAGTAGAATTTCTCAGTACCTTCCATTCCTTTCTATCTGTAGAACCACCTAACTTGATAAAATCTCCTACATCCGAACCTGGTTGACTAAACAAATGTACATTGAAACCTTGTCCAAAAAACGGTTGTGCTTTACCTTCTTTATCTTTTGTTGCATAACGGTCATTTTGTTCTGGCACACGATATCCCCAATTGTTAACCGAATCATATACTCCGTCTAATGAGGTACCATAAAAAACAGCGTCTAAAGGAATTGATTCTCCTGTAACTGTTGTTCCTTTGAACACTGCAACACCATCTGCTACATTCTGACCATCTTTCCCTAAATTCCCTAAGATTCCTCCATTAGGATCTCCAAAACCGTCTCCTGCTTCTAATTTATAGTCTTTTGTAGCAATCCAATTAGACGTACTGATATCTGTACTTTTTCCACAACTGCCATAACCTGAAAGTACCTTTGACTTTCCTCCTACATAAAAGAAGGTTCCCTTTTTTGCCTTTCCTGATACTAAATCAAACTTATAGGTTACATTTCCTCCTTGTGCCCATCCTCTATCTCCAACAATACCATTGTTTGCCATAACTACACTATAAGGTGTACGCTCAAAATCAATATCCTCTAAAGCCATTAACTGTACATACTCGTACCCTCCAATATGATTTACAACTACTTTACCTCCATCATAAGTAGAGGATGTGCCATTAGCTGCTGCATCTGTTCCTCGCGGATCGGCCTGTATTCCAGTAATTACAATAGGAGAATTTTGAAGAACAACATCTTTTGGAGCAATATCTAATTTGATCTTGACTTCTTTGTCTTCATTCTTTATTTCTACCACTACTTCGTTAACTTGATTTTCGTAACTACTCTTTAACTTATAGCTTCCAGCAAGCAAATCGCTAAACACAGCTGCTCCTGTTGTTGAAGATTCCTGTTTTTTTATCTCCTTCTGCTTTTCGTCATATATAGTTACTTCTGCCTTAGCTAAAGGAGACTCTATCTTATTTACCACCAAGGCTGTTAGAGTAAACAACTTTGTAGGATCCTTCTTTGGGTTTTTATTTGTATAATCATCTTCATAATTACAAGAGATACAACAAAGTAATAAAACCACTACTTGAATTATTCTTATTATTTGACTTTTCATTTCTATTACAATTAAATTACCAACCTTGATTCTGACTTAATTTACTATTTAATACAATTGCGCTATATGGAATTGGGTATACATACTGATGGTTTTCATAGATACGTTTTAGATTGTCCATAATTATAAGTGTCCCAGAATCACCATTAGACAACTTGTACTGATTGTTATCAATAATATAGTAGTACACTCCTTTTTGTGGATTTGCAGGTACTTTTGTAACAAAAGAAACATCTGACTTACCATCCCCATTCATATCTAATGGTGTATTCATGGCTGGTACATACATGCCCTCATAGCTTTTGGTTAAAAGCCCTCCTAACTTCCAACGTCTTAAATCATCATATCTAAAGCCTTCTAACACCAGCTCTATTCCTCTTTCTCTTCGAATTTCTAATAAATTCGCATCTGATATGTTTGGAAAAAACTCTTGTTTTAAATAGGCATCTGCGACTGTTGGTATGCTACTATTGGTAATACCTGCTCTTTCTCTTAGCAACTTGATTGTTTTGTCCCAATCAGCACCTGTAAATTCTTCTAATTCGGCTTTTGCTTCAGCATAATTCAACAGAACCTCAGCATACCTAATTAAAGGCAGTGTATTATTATTTTCTGCTACTCCATCTGTAGCAGAAGAATCTAAGGTTAATTTTTTGGGCTGATAACCTGTATAAGTATAGGTGAAATCAGGAGCAGCAGCTTGTCCATCTCTTTTGTAATCTCCCATTCGAATGGTTTGTTCTAAACGTTGATCTCTGCCTTTTACTTCTTCCCAAAAAGGTATAGTTGCATGCCCAGCTTTATCTGTAAAGCGAGTGCCATCTATATTTAAATAGGTATTGATAAACGATTTAGTCAAATTAGAGCGATTCCCATACGTTGCACTTGTATAATACCAATTTGCATCGTTAAAGATTCTATAAGCTGCACTTGCATTAGCCGCTAATATCACTTCTGAAGCTTCTACTGCTTCTTTATTAAACAAGTTTCGATAGCTTTGATTCCCTTGCGCTGTATTTAAGCGATAAGAAGACGTTTTCATTAATTCATCTGCGGCATTAGCAGCTTGTTTTAACCACTCTGACGAACTACCTACCAACCCTAAATCTGTATGATATTTTCGATAGGTTCCTTCAAAAAGACATACTCGAGATTTAAAAGCTAATGCAACATGTTTGGTAATTCTTGAAGCACTATTATCTTTTCCTCCTTCAATAGCACTAATTGCAAAATCTAAATCTTCTAAAACCTTTTGCATCACCAATTCTCTTGTATCTCTTGGTTTATACAAATCGGGATCATCTACTGTTAGTGTTTTGTCATACCAAGGCACATCGCCAAAACGCTTTACTTTATCAAAGTAAAACCACGCTCTGAAAAAGCGAGCCAATCCTTCGTAATGTGCTTTCCGTTTATCTATGATCTTAGCTCCTTTTGATTTTTCTAAAAAATAATTGATATTTCTCAAATCACTCCAACTCCAACCCCCACTATCATAGGCTGTATAAGTACCTGTTAAATAGTTATTGATTGTTCGACCAATAACATAATCAGACATATTATCTCCACGAACGACATCATTTCCGTTAGGTAATATTTTATAAAAAGAATTGCTATATAATTCTAAATCTTTTTCTGTTGTAAAAGCTACATCTGGTGAAAGTTTATCAAAGGGTAATTGATCCAAGTCGTTTGAACAAGAAGTTGTGATAAACAAACCTGCTAAAGCAGTTATTAATATTATTTTTTTCATTGTTTGCTTGTTTTAAAAAGTAATATCGATTCCTAAAGAGAATGTTTTTAACATCGGATAACGCATTCCATTACCAGCGTTTGGTGACAATTCTGGATCTGCTCCATCAATTACTTCAGGATCCATTGTTTTTAAGACTCTAAACATGGGTGAATAGGTCCATAAGTTTTGTCCTGAAAAGAAAATTCTTAGACTCTCTATTTTATTCTTTTCTAACATCTGTTTGGGAAAGTTATATCCTATTGTTAAGTTCTTTAAGCGGATATAAGCTGCATTTTGGATATACTTGCTTTGTTGTACTTGTAGCTCTCCTCTATTGTTAAGAGCAACATACCCTCTCATCCTTGGAAAATAAGCATCTGGATTCTCTTCAGACCACATCATATCATTCATTTTTGTTGGATGCCAACTGTATGGTCTATTGTATGCACCCCAAAATAAAGAGTTGTCTGCTCCAGGCCAAAAATCGCGTTTACCTACACCTTGAAAAAAAGCAGATACGAAGAAATTATTCCACTCTAAATCAGTATTAAAACCGAAGTTAAAACGAGGTGCTGAATTTCCAATAATTTTTCTATCTCCAGGGTTATCTACTGTATTATCGCCTATATTAATTACTCCATCTCCATTTAAATCTGCAAATTTGATATCTCCAGGCATTAATATATTTGCTGCAGAAACACGGATATAGCTTTGATCTGCATGATTATTAATATCATTCTGATCAATAAAATAACCCGCATTTTCAAATCCCCATATTTCTCCTATCTTCATTCCTTTGTAATATGTATCTAATGAATTTGTTGGATTATTAAATTTTGTAATCTTAGACTGATTGTCTGAAAGAATAAATCGGAACTTATAAGTCAAAGGTTTATTAAAGTTGATTTTATCTCTCCAAGCAATCGACAACTCCCATCCTTTTGTTTCTAAATCAGCATAGTTTCCTTTAGGTTCTGTTGCTCCAAATACTTGTGGCAGAGGCGTACCTTGTGTATACATATCTGTTGTAACTCGTTTGTACCAATCAAAAGAGGTTGTTAATCGTCGGTTAAACCATTCTGTATCAAAACCAATATTGAATGTAGTAGCCTTCTCCCATGTTAATCCATTAGGAATTACATTTGGTTTATTGGTATACAATGGATTTTTTCCGTTTAATAAAACATTTAATTGATTAACAGACATCGTTTCTAAATACTGATAAGGAGAGATATTTCCATTTCCTAATGAACCATAAGAAGCTCTGAATTTCAACTCAGGTAAAATATCTGCTAAACGACTGTTTTGCCAAAAGTTCTCTTGTGATAAACGATACCCTACAGAAGTTGATGGAAAGAACCCCCACTGTTGATTCTGTGGGAATTTTGAAGAACCATCATATCTCCCGTTTACTTCTATAAAATACTTTTCTCTGAAATTATAGTTCAATCGAAAGAAAGCCCCTAAAGTCGCCCATTGATATCCTCCTCCTTTTAAAACAATATTCTCTCCAGTTGCTAAACCAAAATCAGGTAATAAAGAATTCGTTAACTCATTGCGTTCTAAAGTGCGCTTGTCTAAACGCAATTTTTCGTAATTATATCCTACTAATCCTTTCAAATAGTGACTACCGAATTGCTTTTTATATTCTGCATAAAGATTCATCCCCTTATAAGTCGTTTTCTCTTGCAACTCTTCTAACTTATTCTCTCCTCTTTCAAGTAACTCTCCTGGTTTGGTACTATATGGCACTGGAGTATATTGTTTCGTTTCTACTTCATTTAAATTCCTAAAAGTAAAATCTCCATATAACTTCAAATCATCTTTAATTACGTCAGCAACAAAACTTGTTGTATTTCTCAATTGTTGTCTGTTTGTATCTGAATAATTTCCTCCTGAAACAAAACTACCAAATACAATTGCCGCATTGTGTGTTAAGGTTCCATCAGGATTAAACATCATCGCTACAGGGAAGGCCTCGTCTGATATTCTACGCCAAACTGGTGTATCTGAAGGGTGATTTAAGATTGGAAAGAAATAATCCATTTCAGCATATTCAAAGTTATTTTCTAACTTCAACCAACTTGTTGCTTGTAAAGACCCTTTTCCTCTTAAATTATACATATTAAATTTATCGGGGTTATATCTAAAAATACCGTCTTGAGAATTTATTCTACCTGATAAGTAATAGCTTGCTTTTTCCCCTCCACCACTAGCACTTAAATTATACTCTTGTGCTGTAATCATATCTGCATACAACTCTTTCATCCAGTCTGTATTTCCATAGTACACATATTTTCCAGTTACAGGATCAATATCTACTTTACTCAAACTTGGGTTTTCGTCGTGTTCCTTTAGTTGTTGCAAATATTCCATAGAAAAAGGAAATACGCTATTTGCTTTAGACGGATGCATTTTGTAATCATTCCAAGAATAATAAGCGTCGTCAAATTGTTTCGCCCATTGGTATCCATTAGTCACTAAATCAGGTTTAACTGTATGATCTAAAACCGAAAAAGAGGTAGAAAAGTTAATCTTTGACTTTTCATTTTCAGATGCTTTAGTGGTAATTAGAACTACTCCAAAACTTCCTCTTGCTCCATAAATAGCTGCAGAAGCAGCATCTTTAAGAACAGATACACTTTCTATATCATTGGGATTTAATAAAGAAGGATCACCAGGTACTCCATCTATTAATACCAAAGCATTCCCTCCTCCTCCAATTGAAGTTGTACCACGCACATTAAATGTTGCACTTCTGGTAGGTTTTCCATCTCCTATGATAAGGTTTAGGTTTCCTATTTCTCCTTGTAATGCTTTAGCTACATTAGAAACAGGGCGATCTTTAAACACCTCTGCTCCTACTTGATCTACAGCTCCTGTAACATTTACTCGTTTTTGCTTTCCATATCCCACCACTACTACTTCATCTAAATTAGTTTGGTCTTCTACTAAAGCTACTTTTAAATTAGTAGCTGCTATTACTTCAACTGTTTTATATCCAATAAAAGAAATTTGTACTCTATCTTTTCCCACTACAGCATCCAAAGCAAAATTTCCGTCCAAATCTGTACTTACACCTTTGTCCGTTCCCTTTAATATAACTGTAGCTCCTGGGACCCCCAATCCTTGTTCGTCCATTACAATTCCTTTTATCTTTTGTGTTTTTACTTCTCCTAATTTTACAGAGATAGTTGAACCTGTAATTTGATAAGTAATTCCATATTGTTTAGACATATAATCTAAAATACCTTTTATGTCTTTAGCGTCAATATGCATATCCACTTTTTTGGTCAAAGCAGTTACTTTATCACTATAAATTAAAGTGTAATTTGATTGTTTTTTAATGGCGTTAAAAACATCTGTAATAGAAGCTTGATTCAACTGAATTGAAATCGGTGTCGCTGCTTTTTGTTGTGCATAAGTGTTTTCTGCACTTAATAAGTGTAAAAAAAGCAAAGCAGTAGCTAATGGAGTATATAATTTCTTACCTCCTTTGAATAATTTGAGATACATAATTGTTATCTTTGTTTTTTAGTTAATTGTTCTGCTGGATAATTAATTATCACTTCTAAACCTGTTCATCGCTGCCACTTTGTACAGGTTTTTTCTTTGTAGTTAATTGTAGTTGTGTTATTTCATTTCATAATATTGTGGTTAGACATAAACTATTTGAGGTGTACTATAATCTTCCCATCACTTTGCTTCTTATATTGAAGACCGTATATAAATTGCAAACTTTGAAGGATGTCTTCAATTTTATCGCTTGTAAAATCGCCACTAATTGTTGAAGTTGGTAAATTAGTTGATGCTAACTGCAAATGCGTATTGAAACGCCTATTCAATACTGTAATTACTTCTTGGATCCCCATTTGGTTAAATTTGACTTCTCCTTTATACCATTGATTAAACTGCTGTTCTTGTATAGTCGCTTTCTGTAATGAACTTACTGCATCTGTCCAAGTCACTTGTTCATCTTTTGCCAAAATAACCTGTTGCTTAGTTTGTTTGTCTTCTACTTTTACTTTTCCTTCATAAACACTTACTTGTACTGTTTCGTTAGGACTATCGTTTACATTAAACTTTGTTCCTAATACTTGTGTTCTTAATTTAGGGCTAACAACCAAAAACGGAGTATCTCTTGAAGTGTGTTTTACTTCAAAAAAAGCTTCTCCTACTAATTGTACTTCACGAGAATTTCCGTTAAATGTTTTAGGGTAGATTAATTTACTATTTGAATTTAAGTGTACATAGGTAGAGTCACTTAAATAAAACTGAAGCTGTTGTCCTTTAACTGCAAATTGCTCCACATATTCTATTTCTTTTGTTGAAGGGAAAAGAAAATAATAAGATAATGATAAAACAATTGCTACTGCTGCTGCTATCTTATAGTACATTGCAAAAGACGTTTTTGGGACTGGTTTAATTTGAAGGTTTATTCTTCTTTTCATCCTTTCGCCAACAGCTGTACTTACATCTTTTGGAAGCACACCTTCCATTTGCATGCGATCAAAATACTGATTAACTAAAGATTCTTCTTCTTTATTACTATTTCCTTCTGCGTATTTTGACAATATTCTTTTAAACTGTTTTATCATTCTTAGTATGCTTTATACTATGATGTTCTTCTATTTTAAAAAACACCTATGTATCAAACCATACTTAACGATTAGATAATACAGCTAAACTTTACTTAACACATAATACTTAACAATACAGAAAAATGCATATCTGTAATATATCTTGTATTTCCTCGCAACAGTTTTAAAGCCTTGTTCACTTGATTCTCTACTGTACTTTCAGAGATATTTAGACGAGAGGCAATCTCTTTATAAGACAATTGCTCATAAAAACGCATTTTAAAAATAGTTAAGCATTTATCTGGTAGAAGTGAGATTGCAGTTTGATTAATTTCGTTCAATAATTGTTGTTTTACTTCTTCAAACTGTATCTCGTCAAGATCTGGAACTAAAGAAGCTATATTCTCTATTTGTACTTGATTGAAGTTTCTATTACTCAATGCTTTTGCACACTGATTTCGAACAGCTTGAAAAAAATAAGCCCTTGGTAGTTCTACATTAATGGTATTCATGCGGCTCCAATAATCAATAAAAACCTCTTGTACAATATCTTCTGCTATAACTTTATCCCTTGTTACGTTAAAAGCAAAAGCATATAACTCAGACCAATGCTTTTCATATAAAGCATCAAACATTTTCTCTTTACTTATCATTATATGTTGTTACTTTTAGTAGGTTTTCGTGTAGGATCAAATGTAATATTATAGCCTGTCTTCAATTTTATTAAATCGTTAAGATTACCACCTACTATTTATTTCATTTTTACTCGCTAAGTTTAATTAACAAACAATTCCTATTTCTTATTATTATAACATAATTATCACATTTACTTATTAATATTTTTAATTATTTATCCAGACTCTTACTTTCTTGAAATGAAGTCATCTTGACTTTTTAGTTTTATAAAACTTTTTCAGTCCTAAAGCAATGAAGTTCCACGCCATCCAACTAGAAAGTATTGTGTCGAACCTATTGAATAAAGAACGAAGGCTATATAACCAATAATTCGTTCTTTCAAAGGAATTCTAGCACTTTTATTGCCCAAAATGCCCATTTCAGGAGGAAATGTGCAAGAATACAGCAAGTAATCTCCTAGTAGACCAACATATAATAATCTCTATAAGAAGACGTCGCATAAAACGTAACAACTCCTATCTTATAGTTATTTCTTTACACTTCCTTAACCATACACTAACTTATATTCTCACTTAAACTTTCTCTCTTTTATCAGTATATCAATACTATACCTTGTAAAACACACACAATATATCCTTACAAAAACACTACTTTTTAGAAATAATGTCCTTATTACATAAAAAAAGCTTAATGCTTTAGTAAAGTTAGAGAAAGAACATTACTCTTATTATAAGATAATTTTGGTCTCAAAATAATATAATAATGACTAATAAAGATAGATTCGTAAACAACTTGTATACGTCTTATTGGGAGTCTCTGTATATCTATGCTAATAACCTAACTCAAAATACTGCACAGACAGAAGATATCATTCAAGAAGTATTTATTGATCTTTGGAAGAGATTTGATACCTTACATATTGAGAATTTTAAAGCCTATCTTTATACAGCTGTTAAATATAAATGTCTAGAATATTTGCGCAATAGAAAATTTACTTCTGTAGAACTAGAGACTGCTTATGAGGCATTATCAGAATTTGAATTACTTACTGTAGAGGAACAAGAACAATTTAAACTTTACCTACTAGAACAAGTCAAATTAAAAGCTGCAGAAATATTACCAGAAAAATGTTTAGAAATTTTTCAGTTGAGATATTACAGTCTGAAGTCTTATTCTGAAATTGCTCAACTCCTAAACTTGTCAGAAAACACAGTTAAAAACCAATTAAACAAAGCATTATCCTTATTAAGAGCTAATCTTTCTTATTCTGTAGAAGCCTTTTTCTTCTTTCTTTTATTCGTTAAGTAATTGTTACCTATATTAAGTAATCATTAAATCCAGTTTTTCGCATAGTACCATTTATAGAATAGCGCACTTTATAGATATAAGCACTATTCATGGAAAACAAGATTAGAAATATTATAGATCAATATTTAAAGAAAAACTCATCTGATCAAGAAAATCAATTTTTAACTTCTTGGTTAGAAAGATTACAACAAACAGGTACTTCTACCATCGCAGACAAAGAAACTGTTGAAAACAGATTACGCAATAAAATAGTAGCTAGTCAGAAAGCACATACTCGACGCATGCGCTTTAGACGCACTGCTACCTGGGCTGCTTGTCTTACAATACCTTTATTAAGTGGTGTCTTTTTATGGAATCAATATAGTTCTTCTACTAATCTATATTATGCAGAAAAGACCACGAGTATTACTTTAGATGACAACACTATTATTATACTAGAACCTGGTACTACATTAGAAATTAACGATGAATACAATACCTCTAATCGTTCAGTAAAACTAAAAGGTACTGCCTTATTTAAAGTAGCCAAAAACAGAGATCTTCCTTTCCTAGTCAAGTCTGATAACCTTAACACTACAGTTCTAGGAACAACATTTACAGTGAGTGATAAGACTTCTAATAACCATAAAGTTCACGTAATAGAAGGAATAGTATCAGTAGAAAACCCTAAAGATTCTTCGTTAAGAATATTACATGCTAACGATAGTTTGGTATGGCATAATGATAAACTAGCTCATAATACTTTACTCACTCAGACTTCATTCTTTGACTTTAATAATATCCCTTTAGATAAAGCAATCAATCAGTTGGAAAAATACTACCGTATCCCTATCCACATTGATCATCGTGTTAACACCCAAGCCATCTTACATGGACAATATCCAAAACATGAGTTGTATGCTATTCTGAGAAGTATCTGCTTCTTGGAAGACCTTACCTATAAAAAACAAGATAAAGAAATTTCAATTTTCAAAAAATAACTAAACATTTAAAAAACCTATTATGCACTTAAACCATGAAAAACAAATACAAAAAAATTAAGTTTCCTGTAATAGCACTAGCTTGTCTAATGTGGTCAAATATTACTCTAGGACAATCACCTTCTCAAATTAATTTAGCACTACCTAAAAGTGAATTAACAATCAATGAATTAATAAAAACAATAGAGAAACAAACTTCTATTAAGATTTACTATACTGATGAATTACCTCAGAGTACTAAGGTAAACTTTAGTAGTAAAACACTTACTCTTCAACAAATATTAAGTTCATTACAAGCCAAAGTTAATCTATCTTATAAATTAGAGGACAATCTACTTTCTATCAAAAAAGGAAACTCTTCTATTGCTTTAAGTATGCTTAAAGGAAGAGTATTGGACAACAATGGACTTACATTACCTGGAGCAACCATAGAAAACTTAAGTAATATACAGTCTACCATTACTGACTTAGATGGAAACTTTGATATCAAAGCAAATCCAAATGACTTAATAAAAGTCTCTTTTATTGGTTTTCAAGATCAAATGGTAAAGGCTTCTTCTATGATGAATATCAAAATGAGAGAAGAAGCGTCTAATCTAGATGAGATTGTAGTAATTGGTTATGGGACAGCTAAGAAGAAAGATATTACAGGTTCAGTAGGACAAGTTAGTGGAGATGCAATAGAACAGCGAAATACAACACAGCTTTCGCAGGCTCTTCAAGGACAACTATCAGGAGTAATGGTAACGCGTAACTCAAGTAAAACTGGTGCTAAAGCTAATATCAAAGTTCGTGGTGTGACTACTATAGGTAATACAGATCCATTAATTGTTGTAGATGGAGTGGCACAAGATGATATGGATCAAGTAAACACTAATGATATCGAAGAAATATCTGTCTTAAAAGATGCAGCAGCAGCTTCTATTTATGGAGCTAGAGCAGCAGCAGGAGTTATTTTAATTACAACTAAACGCGCTAAAGATAACGAATTTCACTTCTCTTATAAATCTGATTACGCCTTTGAAAAACCTACGATGATGCCTAAGTCTGTTGGTTATAAACGCTACATGGAGATGATCAATGAAATGTCTTGGAATGATGCAGGTACAGCTCCTGGAGGAGAATATGGTATCTATAGCAAACAAGACATAGACAATTGGTATCAGAAGAACTTAGAGAACCCTAATAAATACCCTATTACAGACTGGCAAGATCTATTGCTAAAAGATTCTGCTGCAAAAGAAAGACACTCCTTCTCTCTTTCTGGTGGTGGTGAGCGAATTAAGACGCGTGCAAGTGTAGATTATGAGAATATCAAAGCAATTTATGATATTGAGAATTACAAAAGAATTATGACTCGTGTAAATAACAACATCAAGGTTAATGATTTTATCTCTGGAGATATTGATTTATCATATAATACAACCCAACAAACTTCCCCTGTTAATGACCCTGTATGGGAAGCTATGCGTTATGCTCCTGTATATGCTGCTACTTGGCAAGATGGAAGAATAGCTGAAGGAAAATCAGGTTCTAATGCCTATGCTAGTTTGTATCATGGAGGAACTAAAAGACATCACTCTGATAAAATATACGGAAGAGTAGCCTTGAACTTTACGCCAATTCAAGATTTAAAAGTTTCATTAGTTTTAGCCCCACAACTAGCTTTTGATAGAAGAAAGAACTTTACAAAAAAAATAGAATATTATGATGCTGAGAACCCTGAGCGCTTCTCAGGCTATATAAATGGTCATACAAACAATACTTTAATTGAGAATAGAAACGAAAGCAAAATACTGACAAAACAAGTGCTTGCTACTTACACTAAAGATCTAAAAAAACATAGTATTAATCTATTATTAGGGTATGAAGATAATTATTCTTCTATAGATAATTTAGGCGCTAAAGCAATGAATATGGAATTGCCTAATTTTCCATATTTAGACCTTGCTCCTGTAGAATTTATGACTAACTCTGGTGATAAAACAGAGACAGCTTATCAATCTCTTTTCTCTAGATTAATCTATTCATTTGACAACAAATATCATTTGCAAGCTAATATTCGTAGAGATGGTTCTTCACGCTTTCACAAAGATCACAGATGGGGGATATTCCCTTCTTTTTCTGCAGGATGGACAGTATCAGAAGAAAACTTCATGAAAAACCAAAATGTAATAAGCTACTTAAAACTTAGAGGTTCTTGGGGTACTCTAGGAAATGAACGAATCGGAAACTATCCATATCAATCTTCAATCAATTTTTCTAATACCTTATTCTATAAAGACAACCAGATTATCTCTGCTCTAACTGCTGCTCAAACGCAATATGCTATCCAGAACATCACTTGGGAAACAACAGAATCAATTGATTTTGGTTTGGATATTAATTTCTTAAGAAATCGCCTTAGTATCACAGCTGATTATTATAAAAAGAAGACACGAGATATGCTATTAGAGTTAGAGATTCCTGCTTTTATGGGATTTGAAAACCCTCAACAGAACGCTGGTAATATGCACACTGAAGGTTGGGACTTAGATATTAATTGGCGAGATCAGATTGGTGACCTAAAATACTCTATAGGAGCTAATCTATCAGACTCTAGAACCACTATGGGGGATTTGGGAGGACGTATCGTTATGTCTAATGGAAAAATCATAAGACAAGGAACTTCATTTAACGAATGGTACGGATATATTTCTGATGGTCTATTTCAAAATAAAGAACAAATAGATAATAGCCCTAAACTATCTAATGCTGTAAAACCAGGAGATATTAAATATCTAGATATAAGTGGACCTGATGGTGTTCCTGATGGAATCATATCACCAGATTATGATCGTGTGCCTTTAGGTTCTTCACTACCTCGTTACATATTTGGTGGACATATTAACCTTGATTACAAAGGAGTGGAATTAGGAATAGCTTTCCAAGGAGTTGGAAAACAAAAAAGTCTATTGACAGAAAACCAAATCAGACCTTTCCAATCTTCATGGACAAGTCCAATGCAAGAGATAGATGGTCAATACTGGAGCCCATACAATACTGTGGAACAAAATCTAAATGCTAAATACCCTAGATTATCGCATATAAGCGCAGAAAACAACAATTATAAAATGTCTGATTTCTGGTTAATTAATGGAGCTTATTTCCGTATTAAGAATATCACTTTAGCTTATAATTTCCCTAAAGATTTAGTAAACTCAGTGCATTTAGACAAGCTTAAAGTATTTATTTCTCTAAACGACTATTTTACATTCAGTAATTTTCCAAAGGGATATGATCCAGAATCAGCATATAATGCATACATCGCTAAATCATTCAACTTCGGGGTATCTGTTAACTTCTAATATTATCTAAAATGAAAAAAATACTTTATATACTTAGCTTACTTATCTTTACATGCAGTTGTGCTGATTTAGATTTAAACCCTCCTTCTAGTGCTTCTTCAGAAAATTGGTATTCTGATAAAAATGAATACGAACTTTCTATTAATGATTTTTACAGAGAATACCTTTGGAATCTTGAAACAGGCTGGGCTGGTGAACGATTAACAGATAACTGGTCTCAAAGACAAGTAATGAATGAATATGCTGCTGGTACCATTAATAGTGAATGGGGTACAAGTGCTGCATTGTGGAAGAATACTTATAAAGGAATTGCTAGAGCAAATACTATATTAGAAAACTTAACGCAAAACAGAGGTAATCTATCAGAAGTAGATAGAAAACAGTTTGAAGCTGAAGCACGTGCCTTTAGAGCTATATTCTACGGTAGATTACTGTTTTTCTTTGGCGATGTTCCTTTTTATACTCAAACGCTTACGATAGAGGAGGCTTTCAAAATGGGAAGAACTGATAAAAAAATTATTTTACAAGAAGTGTACAATGATTTTAACTTTGCAATCAATAACCTACCTATTAAGTACAATGGAACACAGAATTCAAGATTGACAAAAGGTGCAGCATTAGCGTTTAAGGCAAAAACAGCATTAAATCTTCACGATTATGAAATAGCACGTAAGGCTGCTGAAGAGTGTATAAAACTAAATAATTATAAGCTACACAGTAATTATGGAGAATATTTCCTTTCTAAAACTAAGAATTCTTCTGAAACTGTGTTTGCTATTCCACGTTCTGCTCAACATAATTCTATATTCTCAGTTAAGAATTTCTATACTAGAAATGCTGGTGGAAGCTCTGTAGCACAACCTTCTTGGGAATTATTTGCTACTTATCTATGCACGGATGGGAAAACAATAGATCAATCTCCTCTTTTTGATCCTCAAAACCCTTTTAAAAACAGAGATCCGAGATTAAAAGAAACTATAGTAGAATTTGGTACTGATCACCTTGGATATATTTATGATCCTAACCCTTACTCTACTAATGTCCTTAACACTACAACAGGTAAGCAAGTAAAAAATAAAGACACAAGATCTGTAGATACCTATGCTTCTTATAATGGATTAACACTAAAAAAAGGAGTTGATACAGACTGGTCTGATGATTCTTATTCTGATGCTGACATTGTTATTATGAGATATGCTGATGTACTACTAATGTATGCAGAGGCAAAAATAGAACTAAACCAATTAGATAGCGAAATGCTTAAAGCGTTTAACCAAGTAAGAGCACGCGCTTATAATGACTCTGGTATTACTGCTCCATTACTTACTATCTCATCACAAACTGAAATGAGAAAATACCTTAGAATAGAAAGAAGAGTAGAATTTGCTTGGGAAAATAGAAGAATTGAAGATATTATGCGTTGGAAACATGCCGAAATCGCCCTAACTAGACCAAATTATGGTATGTTAGACCCTGACAAACTAAAAAAAGAAGTAGTTGATAAAGGACTGTGGTTCTGGTCAGAAACACCAACCATAGATGAAAATGGATTACCTGTATTTGACGGATTACTTAGTAAAGGAAAAATAAAAGTATTAGCCACCAGGGCTTTTGATAAGAATAAGCAATACTTATGGCCTATTCCGTCAAAAGAAATTATTATCAATTCTAACCTTACCCAAAACCCTGGTTATTAAAATGAAGTGTTTGTATAGTTTATATTTCCAAATAGGGGTGCTTTTTTTATTAGCATCCCCTATTTCTTTTGCTCAACAATATGCGACAAAAGTAGAATTAGACCAGCCAAACTCTTGGTCTATGATTTTAATTCCTGATATTCAAAACTATTCTAAATATAGCCAAAATCAACCTATACTAGACCTTATTAATAGATGGATAGAGGCTAATATAGATCAACTAAATATTAAAATGGTACTGTGCACTGGTGACTTAGTAGAACAAGATGATGTAATCCTTCCTGGATTAAATGGAAATCTCTCTTCTAAGCAACAATGGGAGTTTATAGATAAATCCTTTACTATCTTAGATCATAAGATTCCTTATATTCTAGCAACAGGAAATCACGATTACACCATAGACTCTAAAGGAACGAGAACTACCCAATATGACAAGTACTTCCCTATAACTAAGAATTACTTAAATCAAAAACATCTTGTACAACATGGACTTAATGAGCATAACTTACCTACGCTAACGAATGCCATGTATGAGTTTAAAGGAATTAACAATAAAGATTACCTGATTGTCAACCTAGAATACGCTCCACGAAACACAACCCTAAACTGGGCAAATGAAATTCTAAAATTTAAACAATATGAAAATCATCAAATCGTCTTGTTAACACACGCCTATCTCAATCGCAATGATACAAGATTAGAAGGAGATAACAAATGGATAATCTTTGAACCTTACTTTAAGGATAAAAAAGAAAGAAAATCAGACAGAATATTACTCCCTGAATCTAATAATGGAGAACAGATTTGGAATAAAATAGTAAAAGAAACAAAGAATATGCAATTAGTCCTATCTGGACATATTTCGGGAGAAGGATATAGAGTAGATAAAAACAACTTTGGACAAGAAGTACACCAGATGCTCTTTGATATGCAATCAGAAGGTGGCGGCCATCAAGGTAACGGAGGAGACGGCTTTATAAGAATATTAGAATTCTATGACGACAATAGAACTATTAAGGTTAAGACCTTCTCTCCTCTATTTGGTATCTCCCCAAAAACAGCTCATTTAGCTCATAAAAGAGATGAAAGAAATCAATACCTAATTCATTTAGATTAATCAAAACCTTTCAACAACAAAAATCGCCAAGACTATTTCTTGGTGATTTTTTATTTATACCTCATCCTCTTAAAAACACCCTCTTAATGCCCAGTCATAAGTACTTCCTGTCATTTCTATATTACAAGTCCCAATACTATACTGTTCAGATCATCTAATATTAAATTCTGAATACTAGCCAAAGTTACTTTCCCTCTTAAAACTCTCTTCCTAAAATCCTCCCAAAACCTTAAAATTGCGATGATTTAAAGTGAACTTATAATTTACATAAACACTGACTTCTTTGTAATTCTTGGTTTTAATTATTTGTATTTAATTAGTTTGCTCTGAAGTAATTACCTTAAACCATAGCACCCTAATATAGCAAGTACTTATTCCTCTGATTCTTTTTCTATACACATAACTTACATACACATCTAAATCTTCTAAAGGTTAAAATAAATTCATCTTTGATAGTCCAATAAATACTATTAAAAATCAAACCTTTTAATTACATCCAACGAGCGTGCAAAATATCTAAAAAAAGCAACCCTCAGGTTGCTTTGCTATTTTAGTTTACTTCTACTTCTGGTCTTACACTCTTATTGACTATATAACCTATTATATACCCCACATAATTGATAAATCCTTCTAACCTGTGATTATCCTCTACATAAATCACAGTACTATTAGAAGCATTATTCTTTACATTAAAATTACTAAAGTCAATTACCTCATCTTCTTTAGCCATAATCACTAAAGCATCCTCTACATTGTTTATTTTTATTAAACTCTCTTGAAGATTCTCTGTAAACTGTAGATCCGCATTAAGGCGTTTATCATAATCTAGCAATGGACTAGTTAGTACTAATATTGTCTTTAACCCTAGCGCTTTTCGAGCTTCTCTTACTTGGTACGCTAAATTAGCTCCTGTAGAGTCTCCTACTAAAATGATCTGTTCAATCTCTGCTGTCTGTCTTACAGCTGTTTGTAATAACAACTTAAAATCTGTGTTCTCATCCCATTCAAAGACCGCAGCCGGAAAGTCTGGTAAAGACTCCTTTATGTTATAAAATTTACGTGATTCTCTGTTTGATCCATATCCATGGATATATAATAAAAAAAGGTTGTCCATTGTTTGTTATTTAATTAATCGATAATAATCATCTATACTATCGCAGGCTAAATGTACAGTAATCCATTACATATACAAGCTTTTTTTATAAAAAACATTTTAAAACACACGATAAACAACGTTTTCATCAATGCACAAAGAAATATTATTCGCATTATTAACATTTCTTACTTAAATTAATTTGTATCTTGGAGGAAGATTTCTTACCCACTCAACTAACGATAATGTAACCAAAAAAACAAAACCGTTATGAAACAAGCGAATCAACAAGTGCTAAATGCATTATTATCTCCTGAGGAGTACACGCGTATTCTACAAAGTACTAAAGATACCATACCTGAAGATGCCTTATTTAACTTCTTGCTTAAGAACAAAATCTTATATGAAGTCAATGCTAATGCTCCGCATCTAGATAGTGATGCCATTTCTTTTATCAGCCAAAGAATGAATACACTAGGTGAAGATTTCGTAATCAATGAAAAGAAATTAGACAAAAAAGTCTCTAAAGCTGTAAAAAAAGAAAAGATTGACAAAGGAGAAGCTCTTGCTTATATGATTAATCAAATCCGTAAGAAACTACCTAAGAATTATACGGTCTGCAATTTAGAGAGAGGAGATGAAGCTTATTATATAGGAGTAATCAAGAAAAAAGAACTCAAAAAGATAAGTAAGTTGAACCTTGACTTTGGGGTATTCCATAAATTTATAACAACACCTGATCAAGAGCCCTTCTATGTTATAGAATGCTCGTGTGGTACTACTTATATATGGGAAACTCAAGAAGAAGATGTAGATCCTAGCAAAGGCGTTTGCCATAATTGTGGTAAATCATTTGCAGATCAAAATACACATCTTAGCAATGAAATAAAAGAATAAATATATCTAGGTATTGTCTATCTTTACTTTATGATTAATGTTATTTAGAAATAATTAAATTCAGTAGATTATTTATTCCGTTATTATCACTAGGTCTTCTTACTATTAGCTGTAGTAGTGATGATGATATCAAAATCACTCCACCTGTAGAAGAGGAAATTATTGATCTAACGGAGCCTCATACCTATAGTTTTAGCTCTGTATTTATAGAACAGCAAAGTACCTTCATAGATAAAGCAATTACCAATCAAGGGACAACAACCTTGGACCAAGATTGGGAAAAGAAAATAGAAGCTGTCCGACCTGTATCCATGACATTAGATGGAGAGCGTCTACGTGTAATACTAAGCAACGGTAAGGATACAAACTATGTAATCAAACTGATAGATCATACTATTCACTTTATCAGAGGTGATGGCGTTCTTCTACCAGCTGCTACACTTGCAGAGGATAATAAAAGCATTATACTATACTCTTCTTTCTATCAAATAGATGGATTAGACAAGGTTTCATTAATGACACAAAAAGAAGAAATACACGACTATCAAGCAATCGATTTATTATCTTTTACCAAACAATTCGATCATCTAAAAGATATTAAAGGAAAGTATTTACGCATTTCACTTGAGTATAAAATAGTACAAGGAGCTCCATGAGCTCCTTTGTTTATAACATCAAAAAAGCAAGTAGACCATCAGCCTACTTGCTCCTATAATATAAAATGCAATTATAACCTTTATATACTCTGATATACCAAAGTATATACACTAGGCTAACTCTTTATAATCAATTACTTCGTTATCTCTTTTACGATATCTCTTACCTCCATCACTCCAGTGTGTTTCCACAATACCTCTCCTGCTTGATTTACAAGTACCATAGTAGGAATCGCTCGTATGTGAAACTGAGCAGATATCTCCTGATGCTGATCTACATCTATACGTTGCAAATAGGCATGCTCTGTAATCTCTCCTACAGATTCATCTATTATCCTAGTCAACATCTTACAGGGTCCACACCATTCTGCAAAAAACTGTAACAATACCGGTTTATCTGTTTCTTTTAAAATCTCAGCTAACTTCATTTCTTCTTTTTTTAATTCGTTTGACTAAAGCAAAATTAAGGATGATTCTATCAGGAAGTCAGATACGAATGGGAGGTTAAACAGTACAAAGCACATTATATTGTTTTTTTCTCTTAAATTACATACCTAATAACCTAACTAACAGACATTGGAAGAAAATACCACTACTCCTATTCAGCTACCTAAGCCTGAAGGATTCGAAGACTATACCATAGAGAAGAAGACCATTGATCTAGGAAAAGCAAATGGGTATGCACTACTGAGCTTAATCCCTATTGCGATAGTTAATTTTGCTGGATACTATCTCGTTTGGGGAGAAATAATTAGTATTTCTAATCTAAAAGGACTACATCCATTACTAGTCATGGGCTATTGCTTCTTATACATAGTCGTTATGACTCTCGGAATCGTAGTACATGAGCTTATACATGGAGCTACATGGGCTATATTTGCAAAGAAAGGATTTAAGTCTATAAAGCTTGGCTTTCTAAAAGAATATCTCACTCCTTACTGTCATTGTAAAGAGCCACTTAAAGTCAGACCCTATAGTATAGGCGCGATCATGCCAGCTATTATACTTGGCTTTATCCCTTCTATACTCGCTATATGGACAGGTAGCTTAGGAATGCTATTATTCGGCATATTTTTTACTGTATCAGCTATGGGAGACTTTATGATTATTTACCTCATCCATAAAGAAGATAAGGATACATGGGTACAAGATCACCCTTCAGAAGCGGGATACTACTTACTAAAACAATAATTAAACAAAAAGACAGCCTATGAGCTGTCTTTTTAACCCAGAATCAGTGATAGACAGATAAACGAAAAGTAATTATACAAAATAGCTCTGAATTAGTGATACAAGCATACTATAGTATGGTTTTAGAGCTAATGAAAGAGATATGAAGTAGAATTGCTTTGTAGTATTTGGCTAACGCTTATTCTGGGTTTAATATACTATATCTTAAGGTATTAATACGGCTCTACCTTTCAGTTCTCCTCTTCTCATTTTATCATATACCTCTAGAGCCTGATCTAAAGGAAACTTCTCTACTTCGATATGGATATGCCCTTGTCTAGCTAGTTCTATAACTTCCATTAGTTCTACCTCAGACCCCCAATACGGTATAGATACATTTACTCCCAATGGGACTTTTCCGAAGCCAAAAGGATAGTTACCTCCTGACAGTCCTATGATGGTAAGGTCTCCATTTAATCCCACTACTTTCGCTCCTAATTCGATAGTAGAGGTCGCTCCTACAAAGTCAAGTACAGCTATAGCTTTCTTCGCACCTGTTATCTTCACGATTTGCTCTGCAGCATCCTTATCTGTCGAATTAACAGTATAGGTAGCTCCCATTTTCTTAGCGAAATCTAATTTGTCTTGAGTGATATCGCATGCAATAATAGTAGCGCTACTAACGGCCTTTAATATCTGTAAGGCAGTATGCCCTAATCCTCCAATACCGATAACCACTACATAAGAGTCAGGAGACAGTTTATGCAACGATCTCTTAATCGCAGAATATGGTGTCAAAGCCGCATCTGTAATAGGCGCTGCTATAGCAGGATCTAAGTCTCCTATCGGCACTAATAAACGAGAAGAAGGTACTAGCATATACTCTGCCATCCCTCCGTCTAATCCTAACCCTCCTCCTGCAGCCTGACTCGCATGGTTATCACAGTAGTTCTCAGAAGATTGTTTGCATGGCTTACAATGCCCACATCCCCAAGGGCCATAGACTACTACAGCATCTCCTTTTTTAAATCCTGTTACACTTTCACCCATTGCCTCTACATAACCAGCATTCTCATGACCTAAGGTAAAAGGTCCAGGTACGATACCGTCATCTATCACATGCAAATCTGAATGACAGACTCCAGCACCTGCTACTTTAATTAATACTTGCTCTCCTGTAGGTACAGGAATAGGCATATCATCAACGATTTTCACATCGTGTAGTCCTAAAAAACGTACTGCTTTCATTTTCATAATTATGGTTTTAAGTATACTCACTAAGTTACAAAAATGGATTAAAAGAGTCAGTTTATATCCGTTCTCTATACATTACACAAGTAATCTATCAATATGTTTATTAATTCACAGCACAACTACACAATAAGCAATACATTAATAGAAATCATAATAGATGCTCCAACCCTTTGATTGTTTATTATAAGCAAACATAAAACTTCCATTATCTACTACATTCAGATTCACTTTTTCATTAGTCGAGATTTGGAATACAAATTCGTATCCCTCTCCATACTCTTCATCTACTCCGATACCCGACTGACAGTAAGAAGGATACCCTCCTAACTTAGTGTCATAACAATGTGCGTCAAACACATCGTAGTAGCTCTCCATCACCCCCTCATCCTCCATCTCACAGATTCGATCCTCTTGTTCTAAGGTTAATCCTCCTCCGTCCCAGATAGGATAATCTACCTGTTCTAATCGCGGTTTTAAAGGAAATGGATGTAGAATAGAATCTTTATTAGTCAATTCCTTCTGAACAACACCTTCTAAGGAATCATAGGTTCTAATCACCCATTTATTTCCCATCGGTTCTAATTGTTCAGGAAATTCATAAGACATAAATACAGTCAGTAATACAATCCCCTCTAAAGCCTTGGGTACAAAAGGCAGAGTAGGTAAATACAATTGTAACAAAGGAATCATTTCTCTCCCTTGATCATCTAGCGGTATTCCCTCTTCTTCTTTATATGCTGTAACACGAGCAATCCATGATTCTTCAATGGTATCTAGTGGACGAAAGCCTCCTATTTCAAAGGCTGTGATAGTGCGTCCTATCTCTTGTTTTAGTTGTTCTATTGTTTTCATAATCTTAAGAATAAGTATTAAGGCAAATGACGGTGTTCTCTTTCTCATTATAATAAAGTACACAATCGTTACCATCTGTAAAGAACTCACATCCTATCGTCATCCCAATAGGCGTATAATTTTCTGATATAAAAGAAGCTGGAGCTATCTCACTTAGTTCGTTATAACGCAAGGTAGTATCAAAATCCTCGTCTCCCACTTTATACACATAAGGGCTAGGATCTGCCTTGCCAAAGCCATCTATTAATTGTCTATATTTAGCAAATTGTCCTGTTTTCTGAAAAACTAATTTGTTTAAAGAATAGGCATAGAAGAACTCTAGATAGGTCGCTAGATCTAGCTCATCATCAGCTAAGTCAGTCACTAAAGGCATTACCCTCTCAGTATAGTCTCCTAAAGACATCTTCGCTTTAAAATAATAGTCTGCATTTGTCCAGAACTCTTCTTGTAATGCAGAAGATACGGCCTGAGCCACTTTATGTCCTTTATATAGAGTGATATCTCCACTAAATACATATTTACCTTCCTTTAGTGAGAAACAAAAATGATCAAATGAGTTCTGATCAGAATTACTTTCATCATTTGTCCACATTCCATTATGAGAGACAAAGTGTACATTCTTACCAGAAGCTAGTTCTACTGTACACAGTGGATAGAAGATTCCCCTTACTGTATCATCTATAAAGACCTCTTCAAATTTAGGGTATAACACGATTTCCATTGACTTTCTTTTTTCTAAAATAAAACACGAAAATACATTTTTAAATCTGCTTTCACCTTAATGAAAACAGCTATTTTAGAGAAGTATTATCACACTAGCACACCAGTCTAACTAATTCTCAAGGAGGTACTTTCTTCTTAAAAAAACACAATACAGTTAGTGGAGATCAAAGAAACTGTACAGTCATAGTAGGACGAGACAGTGTTTATATACTGTAGGGTACTTCCCTTCCTTTTACTATTTGTTGATATGCTCTTATTTTATTATTCATCGTATTGTATTTAGATTAAGATATATATAAAGTAAAAAGCCGTAGTCTTAAAATAAGGCTACGGCTTTTATGCGAATTAATAATAACTTTCTTTTGTTTTTTAACATTTACTAATATAGTAAATAATTTTAACATTTAAAGAAACATTATTATTACTTTTTATTTAAAAACCATTCTATAGCCTTAACTTCTTCTGTTTTTACAAAACTATCCTTACCTTCATTATAATGATTACCATCTCTCCACTCCATTGTGCTCAATTTTTCTTTTAATTCTTGGTATGCCTGTTTCACAGCAGGATGTGCTCTTAGGTAATTTCTAAAAGCAATATGACGTGTCCAGTTCATATTATCCACTGGGATAGCATGTATATTCGCTACTCTGATATCGTGATTATGTAATGCTTCAGGCACTTGTTCTCCTATTCCTATCTGAGTAGGAAATCCATATACACTAGGCTCTTGATCTAACTTAACGAAAAATCTTCTGTAAGGCATTTCTTCATTGTATAGTTCATAATAGATATACCCTTTTGCAGTCATAAGGCTAGGCAATTTATCTAAATCTTCCTCTGATTTTAACCCTATCATAATATCGATAATAGGCTTAGCAGATAATCCTTCTACAGAAGTACTCCCGATATGCTCTATCTGTACCTCTAGATGACTTAGCACAGGAGTTAATTCTCTTTTTATCAGCTCAAACTCTTCTCTCCACAGGGGATTGTATTTCTCAAAAGCTACTTTCATTATTCTACAATATATTAGGTTCTATTCGTTACAAAGATACTCTTCACTCTTTAAGACACTTTAAACTAAAGTCAAAAAAAGCACCAATAAACAATATTGGTGCTTCAACTATCTTATTCGGAGTATGGAAACGAAACATTCATCTTCTCATAAGGAATGTACTTCGCTAATACTTCTTTATACTCTGTATAGGTCAATAATCCTCTATACTTATCATTGGTATCTTCTAATCTATAATCGATGATAGGACGCTCTATTAACTCCTGTAGAAGAGCCACTTTATCTTCTGATAGATACTGTATATGTGTCTTTAGGGTAGCCCTAAGGTTTTCTATAAACTCTTGATCAGACTGATTGTTATAGGTATCTAGCTGACTCATATCCATGACAATGCGTTTAAAGATAAAGTCTCTTAAATTCTTCGCTTCATAAGTAGCTTCTATATCATCGTGCCATACATATACGATAGGATAATCACCGTCTACTTCTTCATTCATCATGAAGCAATACATATCCCCTGCCCCATTCTTAGCAAACGAAATAAAGTTATACTCTTCCTTTATCTCCATATAATTATCAGGATCTCTTAGCCAGGCTATATCTTCATCAACATCCTTTAAAGGAGTCAATTCGAAGTCATCACTAAATAACAATAAAGGTGGATTATCTTTTAACTTCGGAAATGTCGTTGCATACCACATCGGACTGTACTCTCCTACTTCTAACATATTATCCTGTTCTAACTGCTTATAAAGCTCAGGATAAACGATATTATATTTCTGTTCTAATTCTGTTATAGTCATAGCTATTCTTTTTAAAAGTCTCTATATTTATCAAACCATTGATTAGCTTCTTCTTCCGTTATAGCTAACGTACTAAAAGAAACTAATTGCATGACTGCATCCCAAGTATCCTCTCTCTCTGTAGTTTCGATATTCGGTAGATCATTCACGATCTCTACTAGAACTCTGATTGCTTCCTTGACCTCCTCTTTCGTTTTAGCTTTCTTAATTACCTTTAGAGCCTCTTTATACGCTTTTACAGTCACTTTATTATTCTTCCCTACCCAAGAACCAAATGGGATACTAAACTCTGTAATAAACCACTCAGGCTTCTTTAAATTAGAAACAGAAGCGTATTGAAAGGTTCTTTCCTTCTCTAATACAGTTAATTGTTTCTTGAGTTGTTTTCCTACGGTCTCTTCTATGTTCCAACCAATAAAGTAATTTAGATTAGCCCAACTATTTAGTGCTGGGATACCTTCTAAGGTAGGCGCGTATCTCAACTCTAGTCTCTCTAATCCCTTCAATTGACTTAAGACATCAAGATTACATAAGTGCCCAGATAGTGATATTGCTGTTAGATTAGAAAACTGTACTAGACTACTACAATCAAAAGGTTGCCCATTCACTTTAGTATGAATATTGATCTCCTTGATATGTGCTGTCGTTTTAAGTACTTGTAATCTCAAGGGAGATACAGTATCATTAGCAAACGAAAAAGACAAAGCTTCTAGGTGCTCATAGTTCTCTAAAGTTAGATTACTGACCTTCCCTCTAATAGAGATGTCTTTCACTCCCTTGCCTAATATTAAGCGAATAGGATGATCAATAGTCACTACTAATCTTCTGATAGCTGCCTGACTAAAATCAGCTTCTTTACAATCTAGTGGTACCCAATCTAGCTGTTCCATCTCCCGAATAGCACTCCACTGGATAAATGACGTATCATCTCCGTGGTACTCCATCACACGAGGCCAATTACCTCCTGCTGGAACTTGAAACTCATTAAATACGCTCCAATTAATAGTATCTTCTCTCTCTACTAAAGCATCACATTTAGACATTGTAATTCCCTTAGTGCCTATCGCAAAACGACCTTGTCCTGCTGTTATCTTTACTTTATGACTATTCTCTTTAGTCAGTGATAAGTAAAATGGTTTATCTCTTTCCATAGTTTCTTATTTAAACCACACTTCATATCCAAATCGACAAATAGCGATGAACATGATGAATAAAAAGATATATCTCACCCATACTTGCCCTTTTAGAATAGCCATCTTCGCTCCAAAATATCCTCCTAAACCGTTACAAACAGCCATTGGGATAGCAACCTTCCATATAATAGCACCTTTTAATAAAAATAAGCAGATACTACCGAAGTTGGTTACTAGATTAATCAGCTTTGCATAAGCAGAGGCTTTAAAAAAGTCAAAACCTATTAAAAAGACAAACCCCATAATAAAGAACGTACCTGTAGCTGGACCAATAAAACCATCGTAAAAACCTACTACTACGGAAATGATAACTCCCCAGATATATTTCTGTCTATCTGTAATATTAGTAATCGCTTTTCTAGAGAAGTCCTTTTTGACATAAGTGAATATCCATAGGGCTATTAAGATGATAAATAACAAAGGCTTCATAAAGTCATTATTCACTATCGTCAAAACATAAGAGCCTGCAAAAGCACTTCCAAAAGAGATCAAGGCTAATAGGGCAAAGTACATCCAGTTTATCTTAGTCTGCTTTAAATATTGTCTGACAGCTATAGCCGTTCCTGAAAAAGCGGGAATCTTAAGTGTACCTATCACAGTCGATACAGGGAGTTGGGGTAATAAGGCTAGGCCTAGTGGTGTTTGTATTAGTCCTCCTCCTCCTGCGATGGCATCTATAAACCCAGCACAGAAAGCAACTATTCCTAAATACAAAAAGATATCTAATTCCATTTGTGTTTTATAAGTACACAAATGTAGAAGTATTACTTTATCTTCTAAAGTGTATTTTTCCTTTTTTATCTAAAAACCACTAGTTAATAAAAAAACCACTAACAATAGTTAGTGGTTTTCTTTCATTTTGTATTAAGAGCATCTATGTCAATAATACCTTAATAACTCTATTAATCATTTTCTTTTAACTTTATTCATTCTCTAAATGTAAGTATCCTTGTTTCTTGATAATTCTAGCTCCTCTAGCATCAGAATATTCGTATGTTAAGACGTAGAAGTAAGTACCTGTTGGTAGTTTAGCATTTTTATTCATAGTACCACGCCCTTCTGAATATCCTTTAAATACATTACCATTACTATCATAATTGGTTGTTTCGTACACCTTAGCTCCCCATCTATTAAAGATCTGTACTTTGTTATTAGGGTAACGAGTAATATTATCAATAATAAAATAATCATTCTTACCGTCTCCATTAGGAGAAACAGCGTTATATACGACTACATCACCATCTAACATTACATCAGTATTTACTGTCCCTAAAGTGAAGAATCCATAACCATTTACAGCAGTAGCTGTAGTTACTTCTTTATTTGCGATATCTACTACTCCTCCTTCATCTACCCAAATAAGATTATGTGAATCCCAACGGATAATATGTAAATCTTTTTCTGGATTTAGTAACATCTCTTTCAATGTAGTATTCTCGCTCCAACTCAAGGTTAGCAAGACATCTCCTTCTGTGTTATTTCCTTTATCTACTAACCAAAACTCTTTTGTATTCAATAAATTAATTACTCCAGATTTATTACTATGAGATTCGAAGAACTGTTTATCATCATAAATATATCTACTAACATAAACAGATTTATCACTTTTAGGAGCAGAGATTTTAGCATATCTAAAGTTACCTTTATTTCCTTGAGGGAACATAAACTCATCGTTTCCTATTTTCTCTATCTCACCATCAGCAAAGCTTTTATCACTCACATTAATTGCTTTTGCTCCTTTCTGAAAACTGATCATCCCTTTTGATAATCCTGTTGTTGCATTCAAAGTCGAGTCTACCTTTACAATTCCGTCTTGAAAGTCCATTGTTCCATAGACATCTATATTTGTTTTCAGATCAAAAGCTCCAGCTGTCTGGGGATTGTTTAGAACTACATCATAAAATTCAGTAAATGAGTTACCCGAAATAGTTTGTACACCTGTTTCGTTCTCATATCTACTAAACACGACTTTACCTGTCTTCGCATTTTTACTAATGCTATAGATACCTTCATTGGTAAAATCATTAAAGAAATAAACAGTACCATCATTAGTAAAGTCACCTTTCTTTTCGTTAATAAACTCCGCTACAGTACCCATTTCTGTACCTGGCATAACGGATAATATTCCTTCATTTACAGTTTGTGCAGAAACAATACATGGCACTAGCCCAAGAATTATTAAACTGATATTCTTCTTTTTCATAACTACTCTTTTTATTCATTTTATCCCCAGCTTTAAAAGCAATATTAGCTTTCAATCTCTGGTTTTTTTAACCTTATCCCTACGAGGTCGTTTTACAATAAAACCAAAAATCGCACCAATTAATCTATTTTGTATAAAATTTTGTACCTAATCATTCTTCTATTAGATCTTTTCAGCAATTTCACTAGTCTCAAACACCTATAAAACGAACACACTATTTATTATTTTATCATAATTACTAGCAATACAAAAATAGAACTTAACCAACAATATTTAATACTACACAAACATTTATACACAATAAATAAAAATATTATACAAATACACGATTAAAACTCATAAAATAACAATTATAAAACCTAATTTATAAAACGCCACTAGTCACCATAGGTGACTCCCTATAGTATATAGACTCCTCTTTTATACCTCTAGTGATTAATTGTTAAATTACATTCTTATTTCACAACAAACAATCGCTAATTGTGAATATTTTATTTTTTAGTGCTTTTACCATTTATTCAGCTCCTCTCCCTGTCTATGCAATCATTAAAACTATATTTAAAAAAAATAAGAGCCAAATACCCTAAGATACTTGACTCTCATTATTACTTTTCTTTTTCATTAATATTATACATTATCTAGCAATTATACAGGATGCTAAAAAATTTAATAGATGACTGATTAAAAAACATAGGTTCTAGTTAGATAATACACTAACTAGAAACCTACTACAAACAACGTATCTATAATTCGGCCAGAACTATATTTTATCGTATAACTATAAAGCGCAGTATTACAAGAAATGTGTTATAAACTCTCTTACAAGAGAATAAATCACGACAACAGCACTTAATATCCATTTTATCATAATACTTCTATTTATGGCGTTATACCTATTTTTTACAATTACTTCTTTACAGTCTATAAACAAGAATATTGACTCTAATTCTATTTTCAACAAAGCCTCTAACCAAATCAATACTTCTTATTAAAAGAAATATTCTTAACAGAAAACATTAAGTATCCTTCATTAATACTAAGATTTCAATACCTAGAGAGTCTCTTATGAAGAGCAAATATATAACAAATCACTTAATGGTGACTTAATAATTAGTACTTTTGATAAAATATTTTTTTTACTTCATTATGTCAGAGAAAAAGGAAAAACCAAGAGAGAGAAATAAAGAAAAAAGTAAAGAAACATTACTTCAAGCAGTAGGAATAATCTTAAAGGAAAAAGGCTATTCTGCTCTTAAAGTAAATGATATCGCTGCAACGGCAGGCTTAGACAAAAAACTTATCTATAATTACTTTGGAGGTGTAGATCAATTACTTGATGAGTATATCAACTCCCAATATTTTTGGAACAATATAGATCCTGATTTATTGTTAGACGAAGCCACTAAAGATGGCGGAAAAGAAATGGGTAAAGCATTATTAGCTGAACAATACGACTTTGTTCAACAAAACAAGGAGTTTCAAAAACTAATGCTTTGGCAATTATCCGAAGACAGAGATTCTTTAAAAAGAATTATAACTAAACAAGAAGATATAGGAGAAGTTCTATTCAAGAATGTATCTGATCATCACTTTGGTGATAAAGCAGATAATTATCGCGCTTTAATGGCTATTCTTGTATCTGGGGCTTATTACCTCAACTTATACGCTGAACACAATGGAAGGTATTTCTGTGGTATAGACCTCCACAGTGATGAAGGAAGACAAAAGATAAAAGAAGCAATGAACTCTATTATAGACAAGGCTTACGAAAAGTAAAAAACAAGAAAGAGAATAGTATAACTTATATCTATTCTCTTTCTTGTTTTAAACATTGTCAATACTAGACAAGTTATAATATAAACTTATGTTTGCGATAATCACTAGGTGAATATCCTGTCACCTTTTTAAATAACCTTGTAAAATAAGAAGGTGAATTATACTTTAATTCAAAAGCAATACCTGCGATATCTCTTGTTTTATCTTGTAAGAGTATTTGACTATGTAAGATACTGATTTCATTAATCCATTGTTTAGGCGGTTTATTAGTAGCTTCTTTGACACATTTATTCAGATAATTCTCTGAGATGTGAAGAAGGTTAGCATAAAACAGAACATTCTTATGATCAATATGAAATTTCTGTACCAACTCTCTAAAGCGAAAAGCAATATCTAGTTGTCTACTCATCGGAGTCTTCTTTTCCATATCTGCACGAATTACCTTCATTAATATAGCCTCTAATAAGGTAACACAAATCTCTACATCTCTATTTTCACTTAAAGATTCTTCTTCTAGCAAATTCAGTATTCTACTTACCCATCTCGCATTCATCTCATTAAGTTTCACATGAGGATTCATGGCAAAAAACTTTAAATCAGTTGCTCCTAATGATATATCTGTAACTACATCATTCTCATATACAACAAAATACCCCTTGATATCCTCTGATATAGAAAGAGTAGCAGTTATATTTCCATTCTTGACATTGATAATCTCATGTTTAGACAAAGTATAAGCTCCACTATCTAAATACTGTGTCATCTCCCCCATAGTCAACATAATCATAAAATTAAATGTGGTACGATAAGGGATAACAGGCATTAAAATGCCCCTTAAATAGTCTTCTAAACGATAAACTTGAATCTTGCTATCATTCTCTAAGTAACTATTATCCAAATGAGGCAAAAACAACTTCTTATACTGATAGTTGTTCAATATTTCAATAGACGGCTTCGACATATTTCAACCAAATAATTAAGGCAAATTTTATAAAATAAATAAATCATTATCAATAGTCTATAGCTAATATTTTGCCAATATTACTTAGATATTCTATCAATAAGATTAGTAATTCCTAGTTCTTCTAATTTCTTCACTATCCATTTGTCTAACTGCTTGATAGGATACATCACCCACATCGCAAATACAAAAGGGAATGTCAAAGTAGTCCATCCATACTTAATCATAAAAATATCGAAATAGGTAGAGATAATTACACTGATTAACACATACATTCCTGCACGTACTTTATCCTCTCCCATAGCAATACCGCATAATACCGCATTAAAACTAAATACTCCTTCACTAATTAAAGCATTAGAGGCATGACTACTATGCGAAATATACACACTGACAATCACTGCTACAAAACCATATAATGCCTGTATAGGTCGGCTGATAAACACTCCCAAAAAGAATACAACTCCTGCTACAAAGCTCCCTTGAAATAATACTTGTCCAAAAGCATGGCCTTGAATTAAAAAGTCATCTAACTCTTCTATATCTACAAAGTGCTCAGGTACAGAACGAATAGCTAAATCAGGGATACTTAGAATAAACAGTGAAATCCAAGTAAAAAGAATAAAAGGAAATGTATAAGCTGGTAATTCCTTTTTTATTGCCCATCCCATTATAATGGTTGATAAAACAGATGAAATAATCATCATCGCATATACCCAAATACTAGGTTCAAAATAGAATATTAAAGCTACCCCTATTAGACATGCATTAAACCCATATAGTCCATTCTCTATGTCCTGCCTATCAAATCTCAACAACTTCGCTGTTATAATAGCGACAATATTACTCAGAGATGCCGCTAAAGCCATATCTGTAGAGTCGTAATATATCGCTGCTAAGAACAGTATTCCTGTTATTGCATTGGCTTGTAACATAATCTGTCCAAAACCTCTAAAAAAGGCCTTAAAACAATGAACTATAAGTTCTTTCATGGTTTTATTTTTGAGTTTTTAATTAAAATCTACTTAGGCTGTTATAAAAACAACTCATCCCATAGCTTCTGTTGAATTGTTTGAAATATATTGAATAGCTTTTCTGCTCCTTGTCCTAAAACTCGAATCATAAATCCATCTCCCTCTAATAAACTGATACCAAATTCTATTCCCTCTTTCTCTCTATACTGTCCATAGAAGTACTCTATGTATTCTAGTACAGACACATTGGCGGTATTATAGTAAATCAGAGTTCCCTGATGAGTATACCCCTCTAGAATACCTATCTCTTTAATAGGCATTAAGTCAGGTTGTAACAGTACATTATCCTTTACTTTAAGCTTACCTTCTACATAAATCTCAGTCAAATTCTGAAAATGATTATACTCAAACTCTTCTCCTGATAATTTCCTTCCACAAGTAATAATATCAGAAAGTAAAAAATGACAATCTTCCTTCATTTCTACTTTATTACGACTGATAAAAGTTGATGAACTCTGGGGTACTACCGGATGAGGAATATAGGCAAAGGCACTTCCCTTTTTCATATCTATTACAGTGGTTTGCATCGACTTATTCTTCATGTGAAAAAGACGTTGATACGCTTGTGTCTGTAATTGAAGTTTAGTGTACTTAGCAAGGTGAATAGAGATGCGATGATCATCGTTATCTAAGAGTCCTGGAGAAGAACTCATAATCATCAGATAAGCTGCCTTATCTCTCTTATATTGCCCTACTGGTACAATTCGAAAAGGTTGAGTAACGTAAGCGTCTTTTAAATAAGAAGCTCCCTCACGTTGCTCAACTTTTATATCTAATGATGAAATCATATTATCTCAATAAATTTGGTTCTTCAATATCCTCTAACAAGGCATATTTTTTAATCCAACCTACTATTTCTTCTAGTCCATCTCCTGTTTTTAAATTAGAAAATAAAAATGGAGCTCCTTTTCTCACTCGTCTTGCATCTGTCTCCATCACATTAAGATCGGCTCCTACGTAAGGGGCTAAGTCTTTCTTATTGATTAACAACAGGTCAGAACGTGTAATGGCTGGTCCTCCTTTACTTGGCATCTTTTCTCCCTCTGCTACATCTAATACGAAAATAGTAATGTCGGCTAAGTCAGGGCTAAAGGTAGATGATAGGTTATCTCCTCCACTCTCAATAAAGATCAACTCTAAATCAGGAAAACGACTAGCTAACTCATCTACAGCTTCCAGATTCATACTCGCATCTTCGCGTATTGCAGTATGAGGACATCCTCCTGTCTCTACACCTATAATTCTATCTTTTGGCAATAGACTATTCTTAGCCATAAACTCTGCATCTACACGAGTGTAAATATCATTTGTAATTACAGCTAGATCATATTCATTTAATAATCGACGACTCAATCGTTCCAGTAGAGCTGTTTTACCTGATCCTACAGGCCCTCCTACTCCTATTTTAATATATTTTCTATTTTCCATATTGTTATTTGCTTATGATAAATAAAGTCTTGAATAAAGGCGTTCGTGTTGCATACATCTGATATCAAAACCAATATTACACAGACCGATAAGGTTTCTATCCATTACTAACGACTCTTCACTTAGTTTCAATAAATCATCGTGTAAGTAATACAGGATATCTTGTCCATCTAGTTGTCCTAGTGGTACTAGCTTTACCGCATTAGTGACCATACCTATAGCTGCATTGTAGTAATATGCATGCATAGCTTCTACTAAAGGGATTTGCATTACTGCTGCAAAGACTCCATACATAATACAATAGTGATTATAGGTTTCTTTTGCCTTAATCAATTGTTCCCATTGTTGTACTACAGTATGCTCTCCACTGTATCTATTAAATATCTTATATAAACGCAATCCTAACTTCTGACTACCTTGTCTTATTTCCATTGGCCCCTTTAGTGCATTACATTCTTGATCCAATGCGATTAATTCTTTGACATCTCCTAACACAGTAGCATCATAGGCCAGCTTCATCAGTGCTGCATCATTATACTTAATATTATACCATAGATTATGTCTTATATACTGATCTGCTGATATCTTATCACATACCATCCCATTTTGTACATAGGTCTCTAACCCATTAGAATGCGTATATCCCCCTATGGGTAATGCTGGATCTGCTAAATGCAATAACCTTCCTAAAAATGACTCTTGCATATTCTATAATTTTAATGATAAACTACCTTTAGGCAGTGTAAACGTAAACTTCTTATGTTGTTCAAAATCAACATTTGCATTTAGTGGACATCTCAACTTCTTTTCTATAACCTCTGTTGTATATCCATTTTTATCAAACCACTCTTGCATAGAACGCTCATAAGGCATGTATAAACTATTATCTTCAGCAAAGAGTGGGATATGTTTATTTCCTATTTCATAAGCCACTAAACCTAATGTTATCATATCAGATGAAGTAAAAGCAATAGCCTCACAAGGCAAAATAGATACCATGATTACTTTTTGCTGATCTTCATATAGGATATCTCCATCTTTTAAACTCTGCCCTTTACCTAAAAAACGAATAGCAATAGATAGTCCATCAGCTGTCACTAGACGCTGGATACGCTTGTCTACTTGATACCATTCGATGTATAAATAATCGATATGCTTCTCTATCTCTTCTGACTTACAATTTCTTATCGCTTGAGTTACTAGCATTCTTACGTTTACTTAAAAATGAGAATACAGGGCTAAAAAGCCCTTGTATTCTCTTGTTGTTGGTTTATTTGTTTGTTGTTTCTATAGTTTTAAAACAAGAAATATCGCTGTCCTAGTGCTACCTCATCTATTGGTTTACAAGTGATTTTCTTACCATCTATACTTACCTCATAGTTCTCTGGATTCACAATAATCTCTGGTGTAGCATGATTGTGAATCATATCTGCTTTAGAGATATTACGACAGTTAGTCACTGGAAGTAACGTTCTAGCTACCCCATATTCTTCTTGAATACCTTTTTCTAGAGATATCTTAGAGACGAAGTTAAAACAAGTGTTAGTTACTGCTTTTCCTAGTCCCCCATACATCGTTCTCAAGATAATAGGTTGAGGCGTTGGAATAGACGCATTCGCATCCCCCATCTTAGACGCAGCTATCATTCCTCCTTTAATAATCATCTCTGGTTTTGCCCCAAATAAAGCTGGTTTCCATATTACTAAATCAGCTATCTTACCTGGCTCTATAGAACCGATATAGTTAGATACCCCATGAGCAATAGCAGGGTTGATTGTATACTTCGCTACATATCTTTTTGCACGGAAGTTATCATTACCTGTTCCCTCATCCTCTGCTAGGCTACCGATTTGTTTCTTCATCTTATCTGCTGTCTGCCATGTTCTAGTGACTACTTCACCTACACGTCCCATAGCTTGAGAATCAGAACTCATAATACTAAATACTCCTTGATCTTGCAAGATATCTTCAGCCGCAATAGTCTCAGGACGAATACGCGAATCTGCAAAAGCCACATCTTCTGGAATATCTTTACTCAAGTGGTGACACACCATCAGCATATCTAAGTGCTCATCGATTGTATTCTTTGTAAATGGTCTCGTTGGGTTAGTTGACGCTGGCAATACATTAGGATACATAGCCGATTTAATAATATCAGGTGCGTGTCCTCCTCCAGCTCCTTCTGTGTGAAATGTATGGATTACACGTCCATTAATTGCTTGCATTGTGTCTTCTAAGAATCCTCCTTCATTTAACGTATCTGTATGTATCGCTACCTGCACATCATATTGATCTGCTACAGATAACGCTCTATCGATAGTAGCTGGAGTAGCTCCCCAATCCTCGTGTATCTTTACTCCTAAAGCACCTGCTTCGATCTGTTCAATAATAGGCTGTTCTGTCCCTACATTTCCCTTTCCGAAGAACCCGAAGTTCATTGGTAAGTGATCCACAGCTTGCATCATGCGCTTCATATACCATTTACCAGGAGTCACAGTTGTCGCATTTGTCCCATCTGCAGGTCCAGTACCTCCACCTATCATGGTTGTCACTCCACTGTATAGGGCTGTCTCTATCTGTGTAGGGCTGATGTAGTGAATATGAGTATCTATTCCTCCTGCTGTAACGATATACCCTGCTCCTCCATGTACTTCTGTAGAAGCGCCGATAATCATATTAAGGCTTACATCATCCATCGTATCAGGATTACCTGCTCTACCTACACCTACTATCTTACCATCTTTAATACCAATATCTCCCTTTACGATACCCCAGTGATCAATAATAATTGCTCCTGTAATTACCATATCTAGCACCCCTTCATGACTAAGGTGATTAGATGATTGCATCATTCCATCGCGTACAGTTTTACCTCCACCGAACTTGCTCTCATCACCATAACTTGCAAAGTCTTTCTCTACCTCAATGATGATTTCTGTATCTCCTAGACGCACTCTATCTCCTACTGTAGGACCAAAGATCGCACTGTAGTTTGCTCTACCAACTTTTAAACTCATAATGATTTGTTTTTAAAGTACTGTTTCTCTACTTTTTTCATCGCTATAGCTTTAGCTTCTTCAGAGATTGTTTCTCCATTGGCTAAATCGTTATGTCCATATATCTTTCGTGCACCTGCATAAGGTACTAAGTCTACCTCTTTTTCTTCTCCTGGCTCAAAACGAACAGCTGTACTGGCAATAATATTTAATCGTTTACCAAATGCCGCAGCACGGTCGAACTCCATCATTTTATTTACTTCAAAAAAATGATAGTGAGACCCCACTTGGATAGGTCTATCTCCTTTATTAACCACTGTAATGGTAGTAATCTCTCTACCTTCATTACAGATAATATCTTCCTCTTTAATAAAATATTCTCCTGGAACCATTTGTTGACGTATTAAATTATCTAATAGGGTTGTGTACTGTCACTAGCTTTGTTCCATCAGGGAAAGTAGCTTCTATCTGTACATCGTGAATCATCTCGGCAATTCCGTCCATTACATCTTCACGTGTTAATAGTGTAGCTCCATACTGCATTAACTCTGCTACTGTTTTTCCATCTCGTGCCGCCTCTAGAAGCTCACTACTGATATAGGCTATAGATTCAGGATAATTTAGTTTTACCCCTCTAGCCTTGCGTTTTTTGGCTAATTCACCAGCCAAGTGCAAAAGCAACTTTTCCGTTTCTCTCGGTAATAAATGCATATATATTTTTAATTAAAATTGAAAAAATAGAATAACACTCCAACATAGATTTAACTACATTGGCTACATATTGATTGATTAACTAAGTAGCAAAGATTTGACCACAATTACCCTGTAGCCATTATTTTTTAAACTATCCCATGAGGAATCTTAAGTGTCTGGTATAATAAGTACTTTGCTCTATGCTGTTGCAGATAAGCTGATACATTGTCCTCACTTAAAACGGATGTAGTAAAACGCTCATTAAAAACGTATGTATGCAGAAAGTGTAGTACATCACCTAAATCTATTTTATCACTAGAAAAGTCATTAGTATCTAACGAGTTTAAATACTCCACTTCTATTTGACAAAAAACTTTAGATGCATCTTTCTTGCTAACTTGATCAGATAACAAAACCTTACCTGATACGGCATAATTCTTCCCTGTCTCTACACGTTGGCTTGCAAATCCAAAATGAAAGAGAAAAAAACACAAAACGATAATTCGAGATAATGCTTTCATAACAGCGTTAAATACCTTGTTCTTAATTATGCCACAAAGATAAAATCTATATACTCCATCTAATAGCACAAATCTTGACTATACTACCATAAAATAGGCAATTGAGAACATAAATCGTTAAACTTGTCCTTATCTTTATGAACACAAAACACACAACAATGAAAACACATAACTATCAAGCTACCATAGAGTGGACAGGTAACAAAGGAACTGGAACTGATAACTACAAGAACTATGAAAGAGATCATACTATTACAATTGATTATAAACCTGCTATATTAGGTTCATCTGACCCTGCTTTTAGAGGAGATAAGACCAAACACAACCCTGAAGATATGCTTATTTCTTCTCTATCTTCTTGCCATATGTTGTGGTACTTACACTTCTGCTCTGTAAATAATATTATTGTAGTAACATATACAGATCATGTGACTGGTGTAATGATAGAAGAAGTAGATGGCAAAGGTAGATTTATTGAAGTAACACTCCATCCTACGATAGTTGTAACTAATAAAGATATGGTCGAAAAAGCAAAAGAACTACATCATAAAGCCAATGAATATTGCTTCATTGCTAACTCAGTAAACTTCCCTGTAAAACACACCCCTACTATCCTTGTACAACAATAGACATCTAAGAAGTTGTCGACGGCATTGTTTTAATCCAAAATAATAATACTGAAACCCTAAAGAAGTAATCATTCTTGCTAAATACACCACAATACTAATACATGTTTCTAAAGAAAATCAAATATCCTATAATCACTACTAAAGAAGAAAATCAACTCATAGCATTCTACTACGGTTTCTTTTTAAGTAAACTCTTTGCTGTTGCTTTCCCTTTTTCAGTTAAATAGTACTTCTGGTTACGGCTCGTAGGTTTATCAGGTATTGTCAAAGCAATATATTCTCTTTCAAGTGCTGCTTGCAAGTAATTTCTTCTAAAATTATCTCTATTTAGTAGCCCTAATTTCTCTTGTAATTCTTCTCTACTGTGTATATCAATAAAAGCTTTTAAAAGCTCTATAACTTGTGGACTATCTTGCATGGTATCATGAATGCTATCTTGCATGGTATCATGAATGCTATCTTGCATATTATCTTGCATGGTGTCTTGCATGGTGTCTTGCATGGTGTCTTGCACGTTATCTTGCACGTTATCCTGCATGGTGTCTTGCACGTTATCTTGCATGGTATCATGAATGCTATCTTGCACGTTGTCTTTCACGTTATTTTGCATGGTGTCTTGCATGTTATCTTGCATGTTATCTTGCATGGTGTCTTGCACGTT